>CAYJUL010000081.1:0-2590 GCA_964373345.1 uncultured Candidatus Saccharibacteria bacterium | reverse complement strand
TTCATCCGTATCCTGTCTTTGGTTTCAAGAATCTGACCCCTGCGCGAAGAAATATCGCCTATAATGTCTCCAAAAAAATCCGGAGGCATTACCGCTTCCAACTTCATTATAGGTTCCAAAATAACGGCTTTGGCTTTTCTGACTGCTGACTGCAATGCTATGGAACCCGCTATTTTGAATGCGGCCTCCGAAGAATCAACTTCGTGAAAAGATCCGTCGTATAACGCCACCGTCATATCAATTAAAGGATAACCCGCCACCACTCCTTTATCCATTGCCTCTTTTACTCCTTTCTCTGTCGGGGAAATAAATTCTTTAGGAATTACGCCGCCCCTAATCTCGTCCAGGAATTCAAATCCCGATCCGCGCTCTCGGGGTTCAACTCGCAGCCACACGTGTCCGTATTGTCCGCGACCTCCGGATTGTCTGATATATTTTCCCTCGGCCTCCGCCGTTTCTTTAACGGTTTCTTTATATGCCACCTGAGGACGACCTACGTTTGCCTCAACTTTAAATTCGCGCCGCATCCTCTCAACAATAATTTCAAGATGTAATTCTCCCATTCCGGAAATGATGGTTTCTCCGGTTTCAAGATCGGTCTTAATTCTGAAAGTAGGGTCCTCTTCGGCGAGTCTGCGCAAAGCCAAGCCCATTTTTTCCTGATCAGCTTTGGTCTTGGGCTCAATGCGAATACCGATGACGGGCTCCGGAAATGAAATCTTTTCAAGAACAATCGGTTTTTGTTCGTCGCAAAGAGTATGACCCGTGCCCGTATTTTTCAGGCCTACCGTAGCCGCGATGTCTCCGGCGAAAACATCTTCTACTTCTTCCCTATCGTTCGCGTGCATTCTTAAAATGCGTCCGATTCTCTCTTTTTCCCGCGTAGTAGTATTTACAACATAGGAACCCTTGGTAAGCGATCCAGAATATACTCTAAAGTAAGTCAGGCTGCCCACATACGGATCTGAGGCTATTTTAAAAGCCAGCGCGGAAAAGGGTTCTTCGTCTCCGGCCTTTCTTTGCGCGGCTTGGCCTGTCTTTGGATCTAGGCCCGCGACCGGAGGTAAATCCATGGGGCTCGGCAAATAATATATAACCGCGTCAAGCAGGGGTTGAACTCCTTTGTTCTTAAGAGATGATCCGCACAGCACCGGAATAAGTTTACAGTCCAAAACCGCCTTTCGCAACGCACGACGCAATTCGGCGAGGGTAAGCTCTTGGCCGCTCAAATAACGACTCAGTAATTCCTCGTCTTCGGAGGATATTTTTTCCACCATCTTTTCCCGCCATTCTTTGGCCTTCGCAAGCATGTCCTCCGGGATATCCTCTTCTTTAATGACTTGGCCAAAATCTCCGTCAAAACGCAAAACCTTCATTGACATCAAGTCTATAATTCCTTTAAATTTTTCCTCCAAACCGATGGGTAGCTGCAAGGCCACGGCGTTTGGAGATAATTTTTCGTGAATGGCATCCAGGCTTTTCTCAAAAGAAGCACCCATTCTATCCAGTTTATTGATAAAACATATTCTCGGAACGCTGAACTTATCCGCCTGATGCCAAACGGTTTCCGATTGGGGTTCAACGCCCGCGACTCCGTCAAACACCACAACGGCCCCGTCTAAAACGCGAAGGGACCTTTGAACCTCCGCCGTAAAATCAATATGCCCCGGCGTATCAATGATATTAATGCGATACTCATCAAGATTCTTTCCTTTCCAGAAACAGGTCGTGGCCGCCGCTGTAATGGTTATGCCGCGCTCACGTTCTTGCTCCATCCAATCCATAATGGCCTGCCCCTCATGAACCTCGCCTATTTTATGGGATATGCCCGTGTAAAACAAAATGCGCTCGGTCACGGTTGTTTTGCCGGCGTCTATATGAGCTATAATTCCGATATTACGATATTTTTCTATGGGGTAGGCTCGAGGCATAACTCTCCTACGAAAATACGAACAATTACGAAAATACGAAAACTCATAGGTTCACTATCCTCTTTATTCGTGCTCCGTTAGGGGTAAAATTTGCTATCACACCAAGCTTCAGACCTGTAGACTTTAAGTATCCAAGAACTTGATCAATGTTTTGTTTTTTAAAATACTGTCCCTTCTTAACTTCCAAGACAATTTTACCTACTACTAAAAAATCTAGCAGGTACCAACCTATTTGTTTGTCTTTATATAATAAAGGCACGGGAACTTGCTCCTGAAACTCAATTTTATGTTTAGTAAAAGCCTCTGCGATAGCCCTCTGATAATATTTTTCTTGATACCCTGACCCAAGTTCTTTGAAAACATCAAATAATATCCCGCTGATTTCATAACTAAGCTCTGGGTATACTAAATCCTTACGACGTAATCTCGAAACCATAATAATTTCGTATTTTCGTATATTTTTCGTACTTTCGTAGGCGGAATTACCACGCGAAATGAGCGAAGGCGCGATTTGCTTCCGCCATTCTGTGCGTATCTTCTTTTTTCTTCACGGCAACTCCGGTGTTGTTCGCGGCGTCAATGAATTCCTGCGCCAATTTTTCTTTCATTGATTTGCCTTTTTTGGTTTTGGCTCCTTTAATTATCCAGCGCATGGCAAA
>CAYJUL010000080.1:0-2594 GCA_964373345.1 uncultured Candidatus Saccharibacteria bacterium | reverse complement strand
TTGAACGGCGCCGAGATCTCGGCCAAGCACGCCAACTTCATCGTCAACCGCGTCGGCGCGTCCGCGGCCGATATCCTGGCGCTCATGGAGATTACGCGCGAACGAGTGCATGACCAATTGGGCATTAACCTTGAGTCCGAAATCAGAGTCATCGGCGAATAAACTTTTTGTGTCAGTCGGCATAAAAAACTAGGGGCTTGGAAACAATCCAACCCCTAATTATTTTATAGGCCTTTTGCACTATCAACTCGCCGAATGGTTTCAATTGTTCACCGCTTTCCGTAAACCGGACATAGCAAAAAACAGATTATATTAAAAACTTGAATTGGCTATCCGCAAATGCTACTATATAAAAAGAACCTTCTCGTAAGAACACCCTGGGAGGCGAAATGAAAAAGAGCGACCATGGCGTGGAAGTCATAAAAGTAGACAACGGCTTTACCATTAGAGACAGCGCCGGAAATATAACCATAGTAGAAGAAACTGACAATGATGAACTGAGGGTTGGAGAAAAATTGCTATGGACGCTGATCGAATTTTTTAATCTGGGCGGGAATGAATTCGGCCGTGAATGTATCGCCGTCATAAGAACTGTTGGCGACGAATACACACTACAAAAAGATGAGGAAATGATAGCGGAACATTACCAAAAAGTGGTCGAAAAGAAAACCAGAAAAACCAAACGAAAAAAGGGCTAACGCCCTTATTTTTATACGCTCCAAACTCCCCTAGTAATCGCTTAACAACATCCTTACAAACTTAAGTTTATAAGGATGCAGACGGATCCGCTGACGAAAGGCCGCCCAATCTTCTAATAGCGCGCCGCACTCTGGCAACGCAACTGCGGATATCTGAAATGATAATACGCTCCGCCAGTCTAATCACGTACCATCCGTGTTTCCGCAAAAACATATCTTTATCCCTGTCTCGCATGCGCCTACGTCTGCCGGAATGCGCCTTGAGATTGTCACATTCAACGGCAATAAGCCCTTGCCTGCAAACTATCGCAAAATCAAGGCGGTATCGCTTTCGGCCTACGGATATATGGTATTGGGGAAAAACAGGGATATTGGCCGACCTTAACGCATGACTGACGATCTCTTCGGTGGGAGCAACGCTGTGGAGCTCGAGAATATTTTTGGAAGTTAAAAATCTCTTGAGCGTAGCAAAACCGAAAGAAACACGCCGAGGCGGCACATTTTTAATCGGCCGGGGCAGATGTAGAATGCGGCCGATCTGAATCTTAATATAATCCTCACCGGCGCTGGGATGATATGGCTCATCCGGCAATAAATTGCGCCGCTTTATTACGTGATAGCGCAAAACTCGCGCGTAGGAACGGATACATTTACCTTGCCGGCCAAAGCGCGCCGGTTCATAAAACGCCAAATAATGAAATTTACGCCGTGGCGCCTTGGCAACCGGAATTCTATACCAATGTTCACGGCGCAGAATCGCCAAATCCCGCTGGCGTTTAAGCATACCCACCAGCACAATCTTATCTTGTGTTTTAATCCCGCTCATTACAATTCATTGGCCTCTTGCAACACTCCAACATTTAATTTCCCGCCCAACAACATACTTATAAACTTGAGTTTATAAGTATGTTGTCGCGGGCGCAAGCTCTTAATTTTCTTACCCATAACATCCTTATAAACTCCAGTTTGTTGGTATGTTTTTGAGTAACTGCCCGCCGACTCCGGCGCCGACGAGAACGGCAATAATACCAAGTAAAATAACTTGAGAAAATCCCTTTTGGTTCATTGGTCCTATTTTATCTCATTCTGGCAAAAAGTTCGAATCCTGTTCGCAGTCTCAAAAAATAACCGTATTTACACGGTTATTTTTCGGAACTCCACTGGTAGGGACCGTCCACCGACGCACAAAATGCTTTGGCGGGGATTGCGACTGGCAACCAAATCAAAAATTTGGGCCAGTCGGGAAAACCTACGACCTTCTTGTAACAAAAATCCAGAGCTCCGCACCGTGAACAATGTCAGAACCATTTTTGAAAGGCAAAATGAGTATATTTACATACCAGATTTGAGGAGTTACGCCAACGCATAAACTTACCCCACTCCTCAACTCACTATTGTTTAGAAATAAAAACCACTGGTTCGTCCAGCGGTTTGATGGCAATTTTGAACAGAGAAGGGCTCGTTCACCGAGACTTTTTTGCTTTTGACTTTAATAACTTCTGCTCCATTTTCTGAAGTTCGGCAAGCTGACGCCTTTTCTTTGGTGTGAGAATTACCCCTTTTATTGGGTGAATTGTTATTCCGTCTAAAAGTTCAACTAACTTTTGAAGCATCTCGCCTTGAAAATCTAGTCGCCTTTCCCCCTCCTTGGTTCGTTTTTCCAATGCTCTCTGTTTTTGACCCTTGGGCGCCACCACATTACAGGACTTATCACATTTGAGGCAAACGTAACTAACGGTGCATACCTCTTTGCTTCCCAAAAAATCGGGCATACCCTCTGTTCTTACTTCTGCATTGCAACACCTTGACCTATAAACTTTTTCAGTCATTTACTCCCCCTCTGTTGTCAATCTGCAACTATCAGTACACTATCATAACAATCATGGATTGGAAAGT
>CAYJUL010000079.1:0-2796 GCA_964373345.1 uncultured Candidatus Saccharibacteria bacterium | reverse complement strand
GGTCTGCGAGGAAGCGCGCTGTCCAAACCTAGAAGAATGCTGGAAAGCGGGCGACGCGACCATTATGATCTTGGGCGATGTCTGCACAAGATCGTGCGGTTTTTGCGCGGTTACTCATGCCAAGCCCGCGGCGGTTGATTGGACGGAACCCGCGCGAGTGGCCGAAGCCGTAGCAGAGCTTTCGCACTCCCATATCGTAATAACTTCTGTTGACAGAGACGAACTTCCCGACGGCGGCTCCGAGATTTGGGCGGCCACCATTAGGACCGTAAAACGCGCCTCGCCTGAAAAAACCGTAGAAGTTTTAACGCCGGACTTTAAAGGAGTTAAAGAAAACCTCTGGCGAGTTCTGGATGCGGGGCCCGACGTTTTCGGCCATAATCTTGAAACGGTAAGACGTCTTCATAAACGCGTGAGGCCGCAGGGTAATTATGACAGGTCTCTTAATGTTCTTGCGATGGCTAAAGAACATGCTTTGGCCCCAATTACCAAATCCAATCTTATGCTGGGACACGGCGAAAGCGGGTCTGAAATCATTGAAGCTATGCGCGATTTAAGACGGGCGGGCGTAGACATCATCACCATTACTCAGTATTTGCGCCCCACAAGATCTCAATTACCGGTTATTAAATACTATGCCCCCGGAGAATTCTATCGTTTTGAAAGAATAGCCAGGAACATTGGTTTTCCGGTTGTAGTCGCAGGACCCATGGTTCGTACCTCGTATCGCGCCGGAAGAGCTTATCAAGAAGCCATCTTAAAAAGACAGATTAAAAATCCCGGCTCGTAAAGTCGGGATTTTGTTTGTCTCCGCAACTTAAAAGGCCTCATCGCTGTTACGAAAAGGCCCTTTATATGTCAATGCTATACAGCCGGCTTCCACAGCCAATGTATAGCATCGGCACGCCCTTGATTCTGCCGGTTGCGTTGAGCTTGCCCCGAGGGTGCTCTAGCTCTATCTGAACCAGACCATCCTCTCCCTCAACGATGATGTGGGGTATTGCCCCCAACATGTTCATCATCAAAAGAGGGTCTGTGTTCACGCCCAACACCTTCAGACCGAAGAGCTCCGCAAACGCCAACAGGTCTTCCATTACACTCCCCTTTCTTATGCGTATATTCTATACTAGCATTTTATCTATATTTTGTCAAGTCAGACTTGTGGCTGCGTCGGTTATCTGCCCATGCGGTAATGATAACGCCAAGAGCGGCGGCGCGGCTCTCCCACGGAACGGCGGTTTGGAAAATCGGAAAAAGAAACGTTGGAAAGTTCTGGAATTTTTGCCACCGTCAAAGTTTTACGAATTAAATATTCTATGGAACGAACCTCTTTTTGCTCGGTTGGAGCGGCAAAACTAATCGCGCGTCCGGCCGCTCCGGCGCGCGCTGTGCGGCCGATGCGATGCACGTAATCTTCCGCGCGCGACGGCATATCGTAATTTATCACCAGTTCAATTCCGATAACGTCTATCCCGCGGGAAGCGATATCCGTCGCGACAAGCACGCGGTATCTGCCGGACTTAAATCCATCCAGCGCTTCCCGGCGCTGGCCCAAAGAGCGATTTGAGTGAATTTCCGAGGCCCTAATGCCCATCATCCGAATTTGATACGCGACTTTTTTCGCGCCGTATTTGGTTCTCGTAAACACGAGGGTCGGGCCTTGATACATTTCAAGCAGTTTTTGCATAAGTCTCATTTTTTGGTCTTTCGGCACGATAAAAAGTTCCTGCGTAACCTGCTCCACCGTTGTACCGGTCGGCGCGATCTCCACCCTAATCGGAAGTTTCATGTAATCGGCCGCGATTTTCATAACTTCGGAGGGCATTGTAGCTGAAAAAAGCATGGTTTGTCTATGCCTCGGAAGGGCCCGAATAATCTTATGGATTTGCGGCAAAAATCCCATATCAAGCATTCTGTCGGCCTCATCAAGCACAACTATGGCAACGCCCTCCAATGTAATATTTCTTTGCTGCAGATGGTCCAGAAGCCTTCCCGGCGTCACAATAATGATGTGCGGTTTTTTGGAAAGGGCCTGAACTTGCGGCCCAATAGCGGTTCCGCCTATAAGCACGGCGGTGCGCAGTCCCAGGCTATGCCCTATCTTTCTCAGCATTTCATCCACCTGAAGCGCGAGTTCGCGCGTCGGAAGAACAACAAGTCCCTGTCCTTTCATTTGAGCAAGGCGTTGAATCATGGGAACGCCAAAAGCAAGTGTTTTTCCGGTGCCGGTCTGCGCGACTCCAACCATGTCTTTCCCTTGAATGGCGACGGGAATAGCTTGCCTTTGGATTGGCGTCGGCGTTTTAAAACGCAATCGCTCCAGTATTTCCAAAAGCGCCGGGGCAATGCCCAGGCCGTAAAAACCTTTTGTTGTGTTTTCATGCGTTCGCTGTTGCATTTGGTATAGTTTTTAAATCAATAGAACTTCCAATAACACAATTAAAGAACCTAAAACGGCGGGAATAAAAAAGATTACCCACCATCTTATTTTCTTTTGAAGAAACTTCATCTTTTATTTTATCATAAATTGAAAGTCCCGTACATCTCTGTCCGGGACTTTGCTCTATTGCTACTTGCTTGCTCCGTACCGAGCTATGCTCTGGTGCTGGGGCGGGGACGGACCAGCCGAACGTCCGAGCTGAACCTGTAGCCAAACCAGCTGAAGTTCAGATACCACTGACCACCAGCCCAGTGGAGGAACGGCACGTGGCGGCGGCCACCGCACTGCCAGACAGAACCAAGAAAAACGAGGTAATATCCTCGCCATTCCTTGGGGATCTCGCCCTGATGGTACAG
>CAYJUL010000078.1:0-2832 GCA_964373345.1 uncultured Candidatus Saccharibacteria bacterium | reverse complement strand
CGGACGGGATTTACGGCCCTGGGTTTGCCGGAAGAGTATGGCGGTTTTCCATGCACAAGCAAAATGCACGCAATTTTTACCCAAGAACTCTGCCGCGTTGACGGAGCAATAGGACTATCCATTGGGGCAACTCTGTCTCTCGCGGCATATCCCGTAAGCGTTTTCGGAACAGAGGAGCAAAAAAAGCTATGGCTTCCCGGCATTGCGGCAGGCGAAACGTTGGGTTGTTATGCGCAAACGGAAAGAGAAGCGGGAAGCGACGTCAAAAATATCCGCACCGCGGCAACACGGGACAAGGATGGCGTCTGGCGAATACGCGGTGAGAAAATTTTCATAACCAACGGCTCGGAATCCAACCTGGCTATTGTTATCGCAAGAACGTCGGCAGATCCCTACGGAGGATTATCTGCGTTTATAGTTGATCTTGCAAGCCAAAAAAAAGAGGGCCTTGCCGCAGTTTTGAGAAATGAGCGCAAAGCCGGACTTCATCTTTCGCCCACCAGCCATCTTATGTTTGATGGGGCCGCGGCGGAAGTCCTTGGAGGAGAAGCGATGCTGAATCGCGGTTGGGAAATAGCAATGTTTACCCTTACTTCCAGCCGCGCGGTAGCCATTCCATCCCAAGGCACGGGCATTGCCGTGGGCGCTTATGAATTAATATCGGATTACGCGGCTTCGCGCATGGTTTTTGAAACCCCTGTAGCTAACTTTCCGGTCAACAGAGAAACGCTTATCAAAATGGACGTTATGATCACGATGGCCGAATTGCTTACTTTTCGCGCCTGTTTTATGAAAGATGCGTTCGCCCTGCCGGAGCTTTCACCGATGTGGCAAGATCAGGCAAGCCTGGCTAAGCGTTTTGCCGGAGAAATTGCTGAAAAAATTCCCTCACAAGCCATACAGCTCGCGGGCGGAATAGGTTATATGACGGATTTCGGACTGGCCAAATTCTGGCAGGACGGCAGAATCGTAAGAATATACGAAGGCACTGATCACATTCAGGAACTGATCATATCAGAAGCCATGGGCAAAAGAACCCAAATAGCAATGCCTCGCGGCAAATTAGGCCAATGGTGGCGCGCAAAAAGTCTGCCGTGGACAGCAAGTCTTCCGGAAGAAGAAGATCTTTTGTTAAAATTTACTGCATCCGGACAACATAGTCGGCATTTTTCCGATCTCATAAAACTGCGTAGGGAATTTTCTACGCACATGTTTGCCGCGGCGAGACGCCATTTGCCCGGCCGCGAGGAAAGAAAACACAACATTATGCATCCGGTGTGGCACAAACTGGCCTGGGCCCTATGCGTTCTTGAGGGCGCAAAACTGCTTCTCTGGCAACAAGCTTTTACCGGCGATTTTAATAAAGATAAGTCTTGGGCGGCGATGGATCTGGCAGAGGAAGCGTTAAGCGCCGCTCAAAGAGCCATAAAACATCCGCGATAGCGGGCGTGCGCCCGATATATGAGCATTCTGCTCGCTATATCTCCGTGCTTGATATATCGAGCATTCTGCTCGCTATAAACCAAAGCCCCAACATCGGTTGGGGCTTTTAAAGTAAAAAACTTTAATCGTCCAGATATCTTAGAGGCACAACCGTCTAACGTCGTATAAAATCCCGGCGGCAACATTTGAATTAATCCTCATCTTTTTTCGCAAGTCGTTTGGGGAATAGTCCAATAAGTCTTTGGCCAACATGATATTGTTTTCGGCCAATCTTTCTTTTGCGTAACGATTGACCGAGGGTAAAACGGTTACTGGATAAAGCCCTTTTTCTTCTACCAGACTTTCAAGCCCCGCGTCTTTGGGATATCGCCAGCTTATAATTCTAAGTCCCGCGCACTCGGCGTATTGTATGGCCTGGCTTGTGCATTTTGTATTGGTAACCAGCCACGGCTGGTGGAAAAAATATTTATGGCCGGACTGCGCCTCCCATACTTTTTTGATATCCAAAAATCTTGCGTGGGTATAAAGAGCGACTTTTAAGTCGGAGTATATCCCGCGGCTGTTATGGTATTTGCACTCAATCATAAAGTGTTTATTTTCTTTGCGGGCCACGACATCAACTTCATGGGTAACGCATCCGCCGCGAACCATAATCCCCACTTCGGTATCGTAACCGTATTCTTCCAATATGGCGGCGACATACTGCTCAAAAAGAAAACCGCTAGGTCCAAGCGCCATTATGGCATGCTTTAAATTGTATCTTGCCGCCAAAATCGGATCTCTTTTTGTGATGCAGCGCGAGGCGTGTTTTAAAATATCTTCCGAGGTTATATCCGGCTTTACCTTTTTGCCAACCTCTTTTACGACGCTTCTGGCAAATTCGGACTTAACCCCCGCTCTTTTTAAAGACTCGTATAATTTTTCCTCGCTGAATTTTTCTTTCTCGCCCGAGGCTTTAATTATATCCATGTTTTAGATTACTATGGGATTATCTTTTGTGCAATAAAACGCCGTTGCCCTGCGATATCTTTTTTTGTAGGATAAAAGCGTGGGCATAAATCATTCCTTCTTTCTTTTGGGCGCAAAATATATCCTTTTGCTTTCCGCATTAACCCCGCTCATCGTAATCAATAGGGAGTTTTTCAGTTTGCTGGAAGAAAAAATGATATATTTTAGCGCTCTTGCCACAATCGGGATTATTTTATTGTCGGTATATCTTCTTCTGGCAAATCGAAAGGAAAAATTATTATTTTTTCTCAATGCCGCAAATCGCTTTAAAAACCCTATTTTTATTTCTTTATTATTATTTGCCGCTTCTTTTGTTATAAGTACAATCTTTGCTGTGGATCGATTGAGGGCATTCTTCGGCACTCTGGAACGAGCAGAAGG
>CAYJUL010000077.1:0-2877 GCA_964373345.1 uncultured Candidatus Saccharibacteria bacterium | reverse complement strand
CCGTTGGGATGGCGGAAGTATTTCACGCCGTCAACTTCAATGTGCGTTTCTTTTGTTTCCTCGGCGGTAAGCACGAGAGCCGCAAAGTCTGGGTCATGCGCAATGCGGCTAAACCATTCTTTAAGGTCCACGCCATGTGTTTTTGCCGCGGCGCGCATAGTTACTATGGCTTCGTGTATAAGGCCGTGGTCTTTTCCGAAAGGTTCTTGCGATTCGTTTGTCATTGTTTCCTTTTCCCCTAAGAATTTAAAAGAGCGTTTAAACCGCGCATCCAGACGCACCCGAGAGGACACACCTATTTTGCGGTTCCTTGCATACTATTACTTTTATTTCCTATTGTCAAGGGCTCCGGCCAGCGTTTCTTCGTCCGCATATTCAAGTTCGCCGCCAAGCGGCAGGCCGCGGCCGAGACGCGTCATCTTAACGCCGAGAGCTTTTAATTCGCGCTGGAGATACATAGCCGTGCTTTCGCCTTCAGTTGTTGCGTTGGTCGCGATGATGATTTCTCCGAATGCGGATTCTTTAAGGCCGAATTTTTGAGGACTCGCAATTCTGTCTTTTAATTCTTTTATCCTTAGTTTTTCTAAATCCTTTTTTCGCAATTTTCCCACGGTTCCCCCGAGCACGAAATATACCCCTTTATACTGTTTGGTTCTTTCTATGGCCTCAAGATCCGTGGGCTTTTCTACGACGCACAGCGTTGAGAAATCGCGTTTGGGGCTCGCGCAGACCGCGCATAAATTATAGCGGGCATCCAGTTCGCTATCACCGCCCCTTTTTTCAAAAGGATTAAAACAGAAATAACATGGCGCGATTTTTTCTTTAAGGGTCCTGATGGCTTCCAGAAGTTCCCCCGTTTCTTTTAAAGACAGATTTTGCAGATAAAAAACAAAACGAGCGGCCGTTCTCGGGCCGACCGTCGGAAACCTTGCAAATTGATCTATAAGACGCTGTATGGCGGGAGAAAACATCGCAATTGGCAAGTTTTAGGTGATTATGCGACCTCTGCGTATTCCGAAGATTCGTAATCTTCGCGCTTTGCCAGATTCCTGAAAGAGGCCAGGCTTTCTTCAAAATAAAGCTCAACCTTGCCTATGGGTCCGTTGCGGTGTTTGGAGATTATTATATCGGCAATGTTTTTGCGTTCGGTATTGGGTTTGTAGCGGTCTTCTCTGTATATGAAGAGGACTACGTCCGCGTCCTGCTCAAGGCTTCCGCTTTCGCGAAGATCCGCGAGGCGCGGAATCTGCGGAGTTCTCTGCTCCACGGCTCTTGATAGTTGCGAGAGCGCGAGAACAGGCACATTCAACTCTTTTGCCAGAGACTTTAGGGAGCGCGATATTTCGCTTACCTGCTGAACCATGCTTAGCACCGTGTTCCTTGGATCCATGAGCTGCAGATAATCCACAACGATTAAACTTAGGCCTTTTGAGGCTTGTAATCTTCGCGCCATCGCTCTCATCTGCAGTATGTTGGCCGTGGCCGCGTCGTCTATGTAAATAGGCGCTTCGGATAATACGGCCAGAGCCTCCTGTATTTTTTGAAAATCATTTTCCGCGCCCTGACTTGACAGTTTTCCGGTTCGCAATTTCCATAAGTCAATGCGAGCCTCGGACGCGATTAACCTGTCTATAATCTGGTCTTTTGACATTTCCAAGCTGAAAATCCCCACCGGCTGTTTATAATTTATGGCCACATTGCGCGCTATGTCCATCGCAAGGGATGATTTTCCCAGGCTTGGCCGCGAAGCCAAAATGATAAGATCCGATTTTTGGAGACCCGCCAGTATATTGTCCAGGTCCGTAAAACCGGTAGGAAGGCCCCGCAGGCCTCCTTCGTGGCGCGAAAGCTTGTCCAGCCGCTCAAAGGCTTCTTCAAGAGTGTCTTTTACGTGCACGAAATTCTGGCTGAGCGATTTTTGGGCTATGCTGAAAACTTTTTTCTCGGCTTCGTCAAGAAGAACGTCCGGGTCTTCGCTTTCGTTATAAGCAAGATGCGCTATGTCATAGCTTGCCGAGATGAGGTCGCGAAGTATTCTTTTTTTCTGAACTATTTTGGCGTAATTCATCACGTGCCACGCGGTCGGGACTGTATTTATAAGTTCGGTAAGATACGCGTTGCCGCCAACGGTTTCCAGTTTATTTTTTTCGGCAAGGCGGCTGGCTATTGAGAGCAGGTCAACGGGTTCGCCTTTTTCAAAAAGGTCTCGAGCCGCAAGATATATTTCCTGATGGATTTCTTTATAAAAATCGCGCGGTTCCAGAAAATCGGCCACCTTTACCACGGCGTTTTTGTCCAGCATTAAACTGCCGAGCAGTGATTTTTCGGCTTCTATGTTCTGGGGGGGAAGTTTGTCCGTAATGATTTGTTCCGGCATCGGTTGTAGTATAGCAAAAGCCCAAAGCGCGGCGCAACCCTTGACTAAAGTATTATTTATGGTAGTTTGCCATTGGAACTTTGATAACAGGAGGAAAAAATGAAGCTTCGTGTCTATCCGATTAGAGATGCTTTACTGGCTGTGGACGCGCAGAGAGATTTTTGTCCGGGCGGAGCCCTTGCGGTTCTGGAAGGACACAGGATCATTCCGGTTATCAACAAGCTTTTGCCATTTTTTGGCGTAAGGGTTGCCACGAAAGAGTGGCATCCGCGAGATCACACTTCTTTTCTGGAGTTCGGCGGTAAGTGGCCCCCGCACGGCGTACAGGATACCGAGGGCGCGGATTTTCATCCCGATCTTCACACCGCCTACTTTGGCGACGCCATATTTTATAAAGGCGCGTGGAGGATGAAAGATGATTATTCAGGATTTGCCGGACTTACGATAAAAAAGGCAGGAGCCCCGGTAACTCTTTATGAATATCTGATGGGCGTTTCTTT
>CAYJUL010000076.1:0-3080 GCA_964373345.1 uncultured Candidatus Saccharibacteria bacterium | reverse complement strand
AAAGCAAAAGGCCTCGCTCGAGGGAGGTCTTTCGCCGACACTAGATGGAGCCCTTAGATTTCTCTCAGGGCACTCACATTTTCATACTAGCAAAACGGAACTTTCTTGTCAAGTCTCGCCGTTCGTTTCCGGCCGCGGCTTGTCTTTTGCACCATGCTCAACCTCGCTTCGCTCGGCGGCGGATTCCTGCTTGTCGGGCGCTTTTTCTTCCGGGGTACCCGGAGTTGGCGCCGCCGACGGCGCTTCGGCCCCCTTAACTTCTTCTTTTTCCGCGCTAACCTCCGCCGGTTTTTGCTTATGCATAGGAATCTTTTTGCCCTCAATAATTTTTTCCGAAATCAATAAATTGTGAACCGTCGCCGAGAGCTTCGCGCCAACGGACATCCAGTATTTTATCCTTTCAGCGTTGACTTTTCTTTCTTTCGTCAGGGGATTATAAAACCCCACTTTTTCTACAAAGCGTCCGGATTTCGGGCCTCTCGTTTTTTCGGTAACAATGATCCTAAACGAAGGCTGATTTTTTTTTCCAACCCGCAAAAATCTTATTACTAACATAAACTAAGTGAATAAGTAAAAATATCTCTCCGAGCGATCTGCCGCCATTCTACCCTCTCTCCAAAAGCGAGGGTAGGCTCCTCCTTACCATCCTTTAGCCTCCAACGCGTTCGCCGCCGCATCCACTTCCGCTTCCTGCTTTGACAACCCTTCTCCGCGGGCAATTAAATCATCTTTTAGAAACACTCCGACCACGAAATGCTTGGCATGGTCCGGACCGCGCTCTGCGAGTACTTTATAAGAAGGGGTGGTGCCCGCCCTTGCCTGAGCCTCTTCCTGAAAACTTGATTTGGAATCTTTAAAAAGTTTTTTCTCTATTATTTCTTTGATCTCGGGTAAGAGACAGCGTTTAAGAAATTTTTCGCAAGACCCATATCCTTGATCAAGATACAAAGACCCCGTAAAAGCCTCAAAAGTATTGGCCAAAATATATTGACGCGCCTTGCCCTCTTCCTTTGCTTCTCCTTTGGACAATAACAAAAAATCGTTAAATCCAAGCTTTTGAGCCGTCAAAGCAAGCATTTTGGCATTAACCAGCGCGGCTCTCCAGTTTGTCAGATCGCCCTCTGCTTTTTGAGGATATTTTTCATACAAATATTCCGTTACTATCAGTTCCAACACCGCGTCGCCCAAAAATTCCAGCCTTTCGTTATGCTGAAGGTGAAAGCTGGGTTTTTCGTTTAAATAAGAACGGTGAACAAAAGCTTGAGTAAGCAAATCCTTGTTCTTAAATTTAAGACTCAAGCTGTCTTCAAGTTTAGAAAAATCTTTCACGAAACGATAGCGTTTAGCGGTTAGCGTATAGCGTTTAGATATGGAAATTCTAAACTCTAAACGCCAAACCCTAAACTCTGTTTTATTTTGCGTCTTCTTCTTTTGGGTCTTCTTTTTGGGGCGGCGAAGGCTCTGCCTCCGGATTAATTTCTCTGTAAACCGTTCCCAAAACCCCGTTGATAAATTTTCCGGAACTTTCTCCTCCAAAATTTTTGGCAAGCTCTATGGCCTCGTTAATGGCCACTTTCGGCGGCACCTCTTCTTTGTTGCTGTAAATCAATTCGTACAGCCCCAACCTTAACACATTTCTGTCGGTCACGGCAATTTGTTCTATGGGCCATTCCGGAGCGGCTTTCTCTATAATTTTATCCAGCTGCGGCAAATGTTCTACCGCGCCTCTTACAAGCCTCCACACAAAAGCAGTGTCCTGAAGGCCAGGACCGAACTCTTTAATATTATTTTCAACGATGGAATCCAGCAGGGCCGGGTTTTTACCGCGAAAATCCCATTCGTAAAGAGATTGCATCGCTATTGATCGTGAGAGATGACGAGAGGCCATAACGACATTGCGTAGCGCATGGCGCGCGTTGCTTGGCGGCTGCGCTTCGCGCTTGATGAAATTTATTGCCTAGACAGTTCTTCCATTGTCAACGGTTTTGCCTTGGACGCTCCCTCCTCTTTTGCCGCTATTTCCTTTGCTTTCTGTTTGCGCTCTTTCTTGGTAAGTTTTTTCATTACATCAATCACTTCCCGCCCTTTATAATAACCGCAGTTATCGCATACGATATGGGGCATAACGGGCTTGGCGCATTTCTTGCAAACAGTCAAAACAGTCGGCTTCAAATATATATGAAGCCGGCGTTTATTGCGTCGCCCCCTTGTGTGATGCATCCTTGGTACGGCCATATGGATACAATATAACAAACAATCATTTTCACTTCAAGGCTCTCGGCGGCTATAAAAATATCCCTTAGCGCCACCTAAAAGATATCCTGTGTGCGGGCGAAAAACCATACTTAGCTATTTTCTTTTTATGCAAAGCCGTCGGATATCCCTTATGCCTGTCAAAACCGTATTGCGGATGCTTTTTATGTAATCGCATCATAATGCGGTCGCGCGTGACTTTAGCAATGATTGAGGCCGCGGCGCAAGAAAAAACTTTTTCGTCGGCTTTAATGATTGCTTTCTGGCGGCGCGGCGCATTGATTAAAAAATTGCCGTCAATAATTATAAAATCGGCTTTTCTGCCGAGTTTTCTTTCAAGCCCCGAAAGCGCTTTTCGCATAGCCAGTTTCGTCGCTTCCAAGATATTTATTTTATCTATGATTTTTTCCGACACTATTCCTATCCCCCACTTAATGTTCGGGTCTTGAACGATAAAACCGTACACTTCCTCTCGTTTTTTGGGTAATAATTTTTTGGAATCCTTAACCGACTGCAATTTTTCGTTTTGCGCTTTTGATTTTTTGACGCCCCTTGGTAATGTCAGAGCGGCCGCCGCCACGACCGGTCCCGCCAGCGGCCCGCGCCCGGCCTCGTCAAGACAAACAACCACACGATATCCATTTTTCCACAATCTTCGTTCCTCTTGAAAAGTCGCGCGCATCGCCTCCATTGTATCACAAAATTGCAGATAAAGAGGCACCCGTATTGGATGCCCCCTTCTGAGAGCTTGCGCTCTTTGGTATTGCTCGGCGCGGAGGGACGGCCGGGCGTTTAGTCGTTGGTCTTGAACGCGGCGACGGCCGCTT
>CAYJUL010000075.1:0-3289 GCA_964373345.1 uncultured Candidatus Saccharibacteria bacterium | reverse complement strand
GGCATTTTGCGGCACAAGCGCAAAGCGCAGGCAATCCCTCCGAATCCGCCGCCGATAATTAATATACGGTTGGAATACGACATGGTCTTTTCTTTATATATTGTATCCCACGATGATAATAAAATAAACAAAAAGCCGCAGTCGTTATTTGCGGCTTTCCTGTTTTTAAATTCACCGGAGGGATCCGCGACCTACCTTTTTTCCCGGTTTTCTTTGAAAATCTTTATTAGGTGGTTGGCTATAAAAACCATGATGCCCGTGATCAAAATGGCGTATATGAATTTAGCGGCTACGGTGTTTTTCTGCAAAGGAAAAATTGCCTCAATAAGGGCTTTAATTGCGTCATTCCACGCAAGGCCCGCAACCAAACCAAAAGCCGCAAGAATATATTGAAAGGCCTGCTCGCGAAGAGCCGTCCTGAAAACTTTGCTTTGTTTGTGCGCTTTTTTAACTTTTTTCTTGATAACCCCTATCATTACTGATTATTATAAGCGTATTTTGGAATATTGGCAACAAAAATTTCTTACCGGGCCTTTAGTCGGCGCGCGCCATTGACACAAAATGCTGATATGCTATCAAATAACTAGGCTCGGAAGTTCGACTAACTTAGTGCGCGCGCCGTAAGAAGGCGCAGTAAATTACGTTGGCGACTGAAGAGTATAAACGGTCGCTTTTTAATTTTAAACCATACCGAGAAACAATTTCGCAACTCACAATTGTGATAAATATTTCAAAGTATAGTTTTAGTTATGGAATTTAATAAATGGGACAGAAAGCCGCAAAGGTCCTTCGGGCCGAGGGAAATGATCAAAGGAGATTGGAAATGTTCCGAGTGCGGAACTCCTATCACCGAACTCCCCTTTCAACCCGCCCAGGACAGACCTATCTACTGCAGAGAATGCTGGTCTAAAAAAAGACCGCCAAGATTTCAGAGATAAACGCGGCAAATAATTAAACACCCGCCTATTTCGGCGGGTGTTTAATTAAAATCACCCGCCTATTTCGGCGGGTGATTTTATCTGCCCAAAATTATCTGAAATAATTTTTTGGCCATGCTTATCAGATCTGCGCCCAAATCCGCTGAAATCATGCTTTCCTAAAACAACGCGCCGCCTTGGTGTATTTGGGCGGCGCTTTAATACTGATACTCATAAAAAATCTTAGAGTTAAATCCTGCCTTTGACAGCATTTGCACGGCGGTCTTTTCAAAACCGTTCTTCAATGCTGCACGCCATAAGGCCCGAAGCTTATAATACGCCTCTGCGGCCTCCCGTAAAGATACGGCGCTATGATATTCTGGCGAATGGATCATATCTGTGATCAGACGATACCTGTCTACCGCCTCTTTAAACCTGCCGAGCAGCAATATTTCGTTGTCGCGTAAAACCTCCTCTTGCGGAGGATCAGGGTTTTGCGAGCGCCTTGCGCTTCCTGGCAAGATCTTTGGTTTACGCCTTATGATCCATAAAGCCGCTTTCGCATGCCCCAGATCTTTAAGGTCAACATAGGTTGCAAACAAGGCTTTTCTAAAAAGCTGACGCCTATGAGGCACCGCTTCCAATTGTTCTTTAAGAACAATGCCATGCAGTTTCCGTATAAACGCTATTACCAAGACACGATCTTTGACATTATTTTTGCAGGACATAATCCCCCTCCTTTGTTAATGTGCCGGAGTTCTAAGCAATTGATATATCGAGCGTTCCGCTCGCTATAGTAAAATTAACCTTGCGCGGAGACTATGTCAATCGCTATCGAGGCGAGGGCAATGGCGTTCAGTGTTTACATTGTATGATTTTTATAATAAAATAATATATGGCCATTCTTTCGGGCCGGATAAAGGTCGCGATTTAATTCATTAATTGGATTTATGCGCAAAAAAATAGCATCAATTGCAATTTTAGGCGCGGCGCTGTCATTGGCGGTAGCGTTCGCGCGCGCTGAAAGCGATACTGCCGCAGGAACGCTCCGACAAAGCATAAAAACGGAGAGACAGCAACTGCAGTCCACGCTTCAGGCAGAACACCGCGCGCTGCAGGAAAAAATCAAGGCGGACAGAATGCTTCTTAACGAGGCGGCCAGGACGAAACTTTCCGAATTTCGCTGGGCAACGGAAGACCAAAGGGCGCAAATAAAAGACGAGTTTAGGTCCCGCCGCGAAGAATTGAGAGAAAGCGCAAACGAGCTTAGGGAAAATCTTAGAGCGCGGGCCCAAGAAGCGCGGGAACAATTTCGGGAAAAGGTAAAGGCGGCTCGCGAACGCGCCAAAATCGCAAGGGGCCATGCATTGGGTCTTCGTATGGCCTATCGTTTTAAGGCCGCGGTTCTCAGATTTGACCATATATTGGCCAGGCTTGAAGCAAGAACAAAAAAACTTGAGGAACGAGGGATAAACGTTTCTTCCGTCACTCCTTTGCTTGAAGAAGCGCGAAACATGCAAGTTGCCGCCGAAGCCAAACTGGAAGAATTAAGAGCAAAATATGAAGAATTGCTTTCCGGCGACGATCCCAAAGAAGTGGGCAAAGACGCAAAAAAAATCGCCATGGAAATGAAAGAAGAAATCAAGGCTTTGCACGACAAACTGCGCGAAATCCTTTCTGCCCTAAAAGCCCTTACGCCGGAAACGGCGCCCGTCGCTCCTCCAACATCAGCGACCGGCACGACCGAGGGCGAGTAATATTATGACTAAAAACATTCCGCTTGTTATTGTCATGGCCGTGGCTGTAGCGGCGCTGGGCGCGGCGCTGTATTATTATTTTGCCGGCCAACTTCCGCAGTTGCCGTCAATCACCAAACAGCCGTCTGGACTAACGGAAAAACTTACGGCAGAAGAGGATTTATCGGCGCTGCAGCTCTCAGCCGAAGAACAACAAGCGTTAACCCAAGAAGGCTTATCTATGCCTGATGGCAAAGACGCCGCAACCGAAAAGTTAACGACCGTAAACTCATCCGATGGCCTGGACAACATAGAAAAAGACATCAATGGAACCGACATCGCGAATATGGATTTTGAAACTGGCGAAATAGATGCCACCCTGGAGGGACTTTAAAACGCCGCCTCTGCCAAAGAACGGCGCTTTGATCGGCGCCCCCGCCCAAGCGGGGGCGCTTTAGATTTCCGGCCTAACAACTGAAAAAGCGGCTGAACGCCGCTCTTGAATCTGAATCGTCACCTTATTAAGGCGTACGCCTTAATAAGGTGACGATTGTGTCTATTATGAGAGAAACCGGATGCTTCATAAGCTCTTGGTTTAAGTCCGTCGTAACTTCAAAACCTGGTTTTGAAGTTAGG
>CAYJUL010000074.1:0-3461 GCA_964373345.1 uncultured Candidatus Saccharibacteria bacterium | reverse complement strand
TACTGATTGCCGGCGCGGTTTTGTACTCAAGCAATAAGCCCGCTGGAAACCCCGGGCAGGCCAACCTGGGTGATTCTGTTGCCGGGGAGAAGGCAAATGCCGGGGACCTGGCCGATGACGATCCGGTTTTAGGAAATCCGGAAGCTCCGGTAACGGTAGTGGAGTTTAGCGACTTTCAGTGTCCTTTTTGCCGCCGTTTTTATTTATCGACACTTCCCGAAGTCAAAGAAAAATACGTCAAAACCGGAAAGGTGAAATTTATATACCGGGATTTTCCTCTGATCTCGATTCATGACATGGCCCAAACTTATGCCGAAGCCGGAGAATGCGCCGATGAGCAGGGAAAATTTTGGGCGATGCATGACAAGATTTTTGACGAGCAGAACAAACTCGGCGCGGGAACGGTAACTGATTACACGGCGGCCGATGTAAAGCGCTGGGCTCGCGAGCTCGGCCTGGACGGCGCCAAATTTGACCAGTGTCTTGACTCCGGTAAGTACTCTGATGAGATCGCCAAGGATTTTAGTGACGGGCAGAGGGCGGGAGTAAGCGGCACTCCGGGAACCTTTGTCAACGGCCGCCTGATTCAGGGCGCGGTTCCTTTTGCGCAGTTTCAAACTCTTATAGAAGAAGAGTTAAAAAAAGCCGCTCGCTAGTGCGGTTCCTTCGCCCCGCCCTTGTCCGCTCAAAAAGGGAACCTCTCCTTCATTTCGCGGACCAAGGGCGGGGCTCGACCGAACTGCTCGCTAAAGCATAAAAGTATGGCAAAGGTAAAAATTTATACCACTCCCTCCTGTGTTTATTGCAAAATGGCCAAAGAGTTTTTTTCCAAAAACAGCGTGGAGTATGAAGAGAAAAATGTAGCGACAGACGCTGCGGCTCGCGATGAGATGATCACCAAATCCGGCCAGATGGGAGTGCCCGTAATTGAAGTTGACGGGAAAATTATCATAGGTTTTGATCAGCCGCGCCTCAAGGAAGCTCTGGGGCTTTAATGAAGTTTCCACCACGTTTTACCATCGTCGTTTTAATTGCCGTCTTTCTGCTCGGCATTTTATTTTTCTTCTCTTCAAATGTATCAGCTCCTACAGATGTTAAACCGCGTCAAGCTCCGGAGGTTTCTTTTCTAGACTATAGCGGCCGCGAGGTGAAGCTTGCAGATTTTCGCGGGAAGGCTACAATCATAAATTCGTGGGCCAGCTGGTGCCCGTTTTGTAAAGAGGAGCTACGTAATTTAGCTATAATCCAGAAGGAATTTGAGGATAAAATAACTATAGTCGCGATCAATCGCGCCGAACCTCTGGAGATCGCTAAAAGTTATGCGGATAGCCTCGGTTTGACCGAAAAGGTCGTATTTCTCCTCGACCCCGCAGACTCTTTTTACCGATCCATGGGCGGATTCTCCATGCCCGAGACGATTTTTGTGGATAAAGATGGATTTATAAGAGATCATAAAAGAGGGCCGATGGGGCCAGAAGAGATGCGCCGCAGAGTAGAGGACGCGTTTAGCTTATAAATTTGATCGCGAGCAAATTTAAACCCCGCGTGGTATAATTTGTAGTGGATAAAATATAGAAAGTCTCATGCCCATATACGAAGCCATAAAAAATTTAAATAAACAGTTTGAGTACGAGCCGAAAGTGGAAAATCAGGACCGCTTGAAAAAGTATGAAAAGTTTGCGGTGGTCGGCATGGGCGGCTCGCACTTGGCTGCAGATATTATAGGTGCCGTTGATCCGCATCTTGATTTGATAATTCATCAGGATTACGGCTTGCCGCCGGTTTTGGGCGGAGAGTCGTCCGATCGCCTTATAATTTTGAGTTCCTACTCGGGCAACACCGAGGAAGTGGTTGATGCGTATAAAGAAGCCAGAGAAAAAGATCTTCCGCTTGCCGCCATTGCCATAGGAGGGAAACTTATGGATATGGCCAAAGAGGATGGCGCGCCCTATGTGCAGATTCCCGGTACCGGCATTCAGCCGCGGTCCGCGATGGGCTATATGTTTAGGGCGTTGCTCAAACTCATGGGAAGAGAAGATGATCTTAAAGAATCCGGAAAACTTGCTAACGGGTTTTCGCCATCAGACTACGAATATCAGGGCCAAGGGCTTGCTCAAAAACTGGGAAATCATGTGCCTATTATTTACTCTTCAACCAGAAATGAATCCATTGCCAAAAACTGGCGCGTACGTTTTCATGAAACTGGGAAAATCCCCGCCTACTATAATGTTTTTCCGGAACTTAATCATAACGAGATGAATAGTTTTGATGTGGTGGATGCGATCCGACCGCTTTCCGAGAGATTTTATTTTATATTTTTGAATGACTCGGAGGACCATCCGCGAATTCAGAAACGTATGGAGGTAACCGAGCGGCTTTACCGCGATCGCGGATTTCCGGTGGAAATAGTCAGGATTCAAGGTAAAACACGACTTGAGAAAATATTTTCTTCTATATCCCTTGCCGACTGGGCGGCTTACTATACTGCCAAAAGGTATGGCACAGACCCGGAAAAGGTGCCCATGGTGGAGGAGCTCAAGGGCTTGATCCAAAAAAATGTCTAGAGTAGAGATAGATGATATACTAGACATAAATTAAAAATGGTTAACGCCGAATTTAAGAAATTGCGAGTTGATATCGCTGCTCGCAGGCGAAAATTAAAAACTATTTTTTGGACAGTGGGAATTTTACTTCTCCTCGCCGTTTTGGCGTATGCAGTAATTAGTTGGAATAGTTGGCGCAACAGGGATTTGCCGGGGCAGTTAATTCCCGATCAGGGTAGAGAACATGTAGGACCGGGGCATGTGCATGTGTACAATTCAAATCCTCCTACTTCCGGCTGGCATAATTCGCGGCCTGCGGAATGGGGAGTGTATAAAGAAGAGTTGCCAGACGAGGTTTTAATTCACAATCTCGAGCATGGAGGCATCTGGATTTCCTATCGTCCAGGAATACCGGAGGATGTGCGGAAAAAACTTGAAAGTTTTTACGACAAATACGGCAGAAAAATTATTGTGGCTCCCCGCTCCAAAAATGATGCGGATATTGCTTTGGTCGCATGGAACCGATTGGATAAATTTTCTGCGGCAGAATATTCGGACGAGCGCGTGGATAGATTTATAAAGGCGTTTAGAAATAAAGGACCGGAATTTGTTCCCTAGGAGTTAGCTTGTAGCTGGTAGCTTGTAGGTAACCAAGAAAAGTTTTCGGTTTTTCTACAAGCTACAAGCTAACTCCTACAAGCTTTATGCTATACGACATCATCATCATCATCATCATCGGCGGCCCGCCCTACGGGGCGAGGCTCGCCCACCACATTTATGCTATATGATGTAATAATTATAGGTGGAGGACCGGCAGGCACTGCCGCCGCGGTTTATACCGCCCGCAAAAAATTAAAAACGCTTTTGATTACCGAATCTTTCGGCGGCCAGTCAATAGTTTCTGACGATATTCAAAAT
>CAYJUL010000073.1:0-3479 GCA_964373345.1 uncultured Candidatus Saccharibacteria bacterium | reverse complement strand
CAAGAGGCAGTCCGCCTTCGCCAAGGCTTCGGCGGACAAGCCCGCTTTCGCCAAAGGCTTCGGCGGACAAGCCCGCTTTCGCCAAAGGCTTTTGTGGGCACAGTAAGACCTCTCGAGGCCCGGGGTAAACAAGCCCATTTTAAGTGGCGGAGTGTTTACACTGAGCGAACGAAGTGAGTCGATGTGTCTGCGGTACCGTCCGCAGATTTTTTATTCGTAAGAAGATGCCGCAAACAAAATCACAAAAACAAAAAATTATAGAAGTTCTCAGGGAAAAAATTGACAGGCAAAAAGCAATGTTTTTTATTGACGTTAAAGGATTGAAAGTAAAAGACATATCGGCACTGAAAAAAAACCTTAAAGCCGTTGAGGCCCAACTGCAGGTTGCGAAAAAGACGCTCTTGGGCTTAGTTTTTCAAGAAAGAGCCGTTGATATTAAAATTAAGGCATTGCCGGGTCAGGTAGCCCTGGTTTTAGGTTTTGAAGATGTCGCCGCTCCGGCCAAAGCTATTTATGAATTTTCGCAGAAAAACAAGCTGGCTATTTTAATTTTAGGGGGATATATGGAAGGCCGATTTAGGTCAGCCGAGGACGTTGTAATGTTGGCCAAACTACCTACACGGCAGGAACTTTTCGCGAAAGTAGTTGGCAGTATCGCATTTCCAATGACAGGATTGGTAAGTGTTTTAGACGGTAATATTAAAGGTCTGATCCGTGTTTTGGCTAAAGCCAAAACATCATAATGATTAATATAATTTATGGCTGCAGAAAAAAAAGATGAAGAGAAAATAGAAGTGCCAGTGAAATTCAAGGATCTGGTCGGACAGATTGAAAAAATGTCTGTTCTTGACTTAGCGGAACTCGTTAAGGTTTTAGAAAAGAAATTTGGCGTTTCCGCCGCGGCTCCAGCGATCGCAGTTCCAGCGGGAAGCGTTGCCGGTGGCGAGGCGCCGGCTGAAGTAGAGGAGAAGAACGTTTTTAATGTTGTTTTGTCTGCCCCGGGCGATAAAAAGATTGAGGTAATTAAGGTCGTCCGCGATGTTACGGGTAAGGGTCTGAAAGAATCAAAAGACTTGGTTGACGCTTCGGCCTCGGGTCCGCAGATGATCAAAGAAAACGCCAAGAAAGAAGAGGCGGAGGATATTAAAAAGAAGCTTGAAACCGCGGGAGGCAAGGTGGAACTTAAGTAGTTTTCGGGGCCGCGGTCGGCCGCCGGGGTCATCATGCGTCAAGACAAACTCCGAAAGAGAGCTTTCGGAGTTTTGTTATCGCCTTTCCACCTTGTAAACTTCTCGCCCACTTAAGAGGTAAATATTTTTTCCGTCTTCTGAAATTGCAAAATCCTTTAGCTTGTCAAGTTTTTCACTGCGATATTGTTTTATAATCCCGCCTTTTTTATCAATAATAATCAGTCTTTTTTCGGGTGGATCAAGTATATAAATGTATGGCAAGCTTGAGGCGGTGTAAATTTTAGAAGGTCTTTGAGGCGGAGGCCAAAAGTCCGGTTTTATGGTTTCCTGCAATTGACCGCCCCAGTAGCGGCGGAGAACGCCCGATTCTTCCAATATCCATATGGAACCGTCTATCGTTAGCGAGACAGCGTCCCTTAGTTTTAAATCTGGGTATGCCATCCATAACGAGGGTAGAAGTTCGTTTTCCGGATTCGGGCTAAGAGCATATCTTATTATCTGCGCGTTTTCTTTGTCAAGAAAATAAAGGCTGTTCGCGAAAGCGGCCATGTTTTCGGGAGAGAATCCATCGTAAGGAGCTTTGAGTTTTATGTTTTCTCCGTCCCGAATAATTATGTTTTGGCCATTTTTGTCGTAAAAAGCTATAAAACTGGAAAGCGTCGCGATTAGATCAACAGGCCACGCGAGTTCCGTTCTTTGGGGCTTAAGCTTTTGCGAAAGATCATGTAAGTACATCGTCCGGCTTGCGTCGTCAAAAAGATACAGGTTTCCGGCAAGCCACAACATTTTTGCGGGATTAGTCATTTCCGGATCCGCATAAAACTCCGCGGTGATCTCCGTGAGCTCCTCTATGTTGTTAAGTTCCGTTAATTTCTGCACGATTTCGTTTTTAACTTTCGGCACGCTTTTTTTAACCGAAGAATTTTCTAAGTCCGCGATTTGAATAAGGCTTTTTTGCAACAGATCATTGGCTTCTTTGCGTCGGTCGGCTAGAATATCATTTTGAGCTTGCCATAGTTTTTGCTGAATCTCTAACAGTTTTTGCTCAGTTTCCTTTGCGGCTCTTTTTTCCTGCCATGCCGATAAAAAGAAACCCGACGCGAGAATAAGCGTGAAAGCCGCGAGCAGCAAAACTTTTTTGGGTCTGCTGCCCGGGCCAAGCCGCTGCATAATTTTTTCCATTTTTTCGATGTATTGCCGCGTTCCTGCAAGAACCGCATTTTTACCCGCCCCGACGGGTATTATTTTTGGAAGAGCTATTCCGGGCGCCTTTATCTTTGTGGCGGGCGATACGTCCGACCCATCAGGCTTTCTACCTGCTATTATGGATGGCATACGCAGCTTTGGCCAAGTTAAGCTTCTCGCGCCTCGGGAGCTTATTATTTTATCTACCGAAGCCATCAGTAAAAAACCCGAGTAGTCTTTCAGTTGTTTTTCGTAGGGTCTTATCAGTGTTTTTATGGTTTTTTCTTCATGGCCCTCGGGCAGGGCCGCAAATTCCGATACTATATTAATTTCCTCAAAAAGATCAAAAAGTTCTGCCGTAAGAACTATAATTTTGTCTCCTCGTTCTATTGTTCCGCAAACCATGTGCGAAAACATACGTGTCGGATAAGAAATCACATGCTGGCCTTCCAGATCCCCGGCGACATTTAAAAGTTCGCCTCGGCGCGCCATAATTATTTTAATATTGCCGATTTTGCCAAAATACAAATTGTCTTCGGCGAAAGCCAGAATCGTAAAGTTTAGATTGCCAAGCCATCCGACGTTGCCTTTTTTGCTTTCGTTCGCAAGAAAGGCGTTGGCCGCGTCAAGGGCGTGCTCGAGAGCCTCTTCGGCGTTTTCGGCCGGGGAGTAATAGGCGCTTTTAACAATTTCGGCCAAATCCTCCATCAAATTTTTATTGGGCCCAAGTATGTTTGTAAGCTCTCCTGCCATACATAAACTTCCGAGTTTTTTCTCGGCGGAGGCTTTGGGTTCATAGCAGAAGCTTTGAGTTCTGACCCTGTCTTTATCTCTTGGCCTAAAATGGAATTCAAAAAATTTCATAACCACCCGCGAAATTACTAGATTTTTTACGAATATACGAATAGTCCTTCACTTATTATACCTCTTTTCTTTTAGAGATAAAATTGATAAAACTATATTACCCGAATGTGTTATCCCGACTTTCAAACGGGTGGTTAGTTAGTTTAAGGGCACTTAGCTCAGCGGTTAGAGCGCTGCATTCACATTGCAGAGGTCAGAGGTTCAAATCCTCTAGTGCCCATCAATGGGTGAAGATCGGAA
>CAYJUL010000072.1:2532-3594 GCA_964373345.1 uncultured Candidatus Saccharibacteria bacterium | reverse complement strand
GTGTGATATCCGTTTCACTACGGGGGCAATCCAATAGACTCAGCGTAGGCACTTCGACAAGCTCAGTGCAGGCAAACCTCGCAAGCCATTTCGGTCTTGTTTTCTCTTGAACGAATGAAATGCATCAAAGGACTGAATTGGGGGAGCCAAGAAAAAACGCAACGATAATATAATTTATCATAAAAAATTGAAAAAAACAACTTTTTAAGATACACTTGTAGAAACGGCATGGCTATTCCTAAAGAAGTAAAACAAATCCTCGCTAGGCTCCAAAAAGCCGGTTTTGAGGCTTACGTCGTAGGCGGCTGTGTCCGCGATATTTTACTTAAAATACAGCCAAAAGACTGGGATATCGCCACCAATGCAAAACCTGAAGAAATTCAAGGTCTTTTCTCCGGTTCTTTTTATGAAAATGAGTTTTTTACGGTTGGAGTTAAAACAGACAGTAAAAATCCTGTACTGCAAATCGTTGAAATCACAACCTATCGGTCTGAAGCAAAATATACGGATAAAAGGCACCCGGATGAGGTAAGGCCGGCAAAAACGCTGGAAGAAGATCTGAAAAGAAGGGATTTTACGATAAATGCGATGGCCCTTCGACTACGCGAAGCGAAAAAGAAGGGCCCCGAGCCTGTTGAGGGGCATCCGCTTCGCTCCGCTCAGGGTAAACTCCCTTTTGAAATTATTGATCCCTTTGGCGGACAAAAAGACTTAAAGAATAGGACCATTCGTGCGGTCGGCGAGCCGGAAGAGCGCTTTAATGAAGACGCCCTTCGCATGATAAGAGCTGTCAGGTTTGCCGCCGCCCTTGGAGCCGGCTGGACAATAGAAGACAAAACAGCCGGGGCTATAAAAAAACACGCGGGGCTCTTAAGAATGATCTCGCAAGAACGCATCAGAGACGAACTTGAAAAAATAATAGCGAGCCCCATGGCCGCTGACGCAATTGAACTTCTGCGCAGCCTTGGACTGCTGAAGTTTATCATTCCGGAGCTTGAAGAGGGTTATGGAATAAGGCAAAATAAGCACCACATATATACCGTCTGGGAGCACAATCTTCTT
>CAYJUL010000072.1:0-2522 GCA_964373345.1 uncultured Candidatus Saccharibacteria bacterium | reverse complement strand
TCTTCTTTCTTTGGATTATGCCGCAAAACAAAACTGGAGCCCTGATGTACGTATGGCCGCGCTTTTGCACGATGTGGGCAAGCCCCGAACAAAGCGCGGCGATGGACCGGACTGCACGTTTTATGGCCATCAAGTGATTGGAGCAAGAATGGCCGACAGGACCTTATACAGGCTTAGATTCCCCAAAGACAGGGTGGCAAAAATAGTCCTCTTGATTGCAAACCATATGTTCGTGTATGACCCCGACCCAAAGATTGTTTCCGATTCTTCGGTGCGGCGACTGGTCGCAAAAGTGGGTCCGGAAAATATAAAAGAGCTGATTCAGCTGAGGATTGCCGACAGAATCGGGTCGGGGGTACCGAAAGCCGAACCGTATCGCCTGCGGCATTTCCGCTTCAGGGTGGAAAAAGTTCTGAAAACCCCTTTATCAAGAAAAATTATGGCGGTCAACGGAAACGATCTAATCTCCGAACTTAAACTTGAGGCCGGGCCCCGGATTGGAGCCATCCTTGATCTGCTTTTTGAAGAAATACTTGACGATCCCAAAAAAAATGATAAAAAACATTTGCTGGTCCGAGCTGGCGAACTGAATAAATTAAACGAGGCCGGTCTCAAGAACATGCGCCGCAAGGCCCAAGAACGCTACCAGAACCTGCTTCAAGAAGAAGAAGACCAGTTGAAGAAAAAATATTATGTAAAATAGCGGGGCATACCCCGCACTAAAATTTAACGGAGCGTGGTGTAGCGGTAGCACGCTGGCTTCGGGAGTCAGTAGCCCGAGTTCGAATCTCGGCGCTCCGAAGGATAAAATTTTAGTGCGGGGCTTCGGGTGCGTAAAGGTTGGGTTTCCGCCCGGGGCGGATCCGCTTGGGCGGACAGTTCCCAATGCCCCGCTTTGAATATGCTAACCATCAACGACCTAAAATACGGCGTTATTTTTATCTATAACGGTCAGCCATACAGCGTATTGGAGCATTCGCATTTAAAAAAAGCCCAGTCGGCTGGCATGTTGCAGGCTAAAATCAAAAACTTGATAACTGGCGTTACCCTGTCTACGACCTTTAAATCCGCGGACAAATTTGAAGAGGCTGATGTTTCACGTGAAACGTATCGCTTTTTATACGCTCATCGAGGCCAGTTTTGTTTTGCCAAACCAAATAAACCGCAAGACAGAATAATCTTGCCGGAGGACCACATTAAAGAAGCGGGGGCATACTTAAAATCAAACGCGGAGATTCAGATATTATTTTTTGAAAGCAAGCCTATCAGTATTGAGCTTCCGATCAAAATGGACTTCCGGGTAACCGAAGCTCCGCCATCAGCAAAGGGCAACACCGCACAGGGAGGCACAAAAACGATTGTCATTGAAACGGGCGCGAAGATACAGGTCCCCTTTTTCATAAACGAGGGCGATATCATTAGAATAAACACGGAAACCGGAGAATACGTTGAACGCGCAGAAAAAGGTTAGAGGTGGGGAAAAATAGTGGAAAACTGGCGCTCTCTTTGAAAATAAGCGTCTGTATTGACGGATTTTTGCCTTTTGTGTTCGCCCTGGTTGCGATATAATACAATATAGATGGGCAAAGAGTGCCATTAACAATTGTCACCAAGATATGTCACCATTACTCAAACAAATTATATATTTGAGAGAAACCGAAGGCAGAATAAATAAAAATCTGTTTTGGGTGACAGTTGGTATAACTATTATATCAATGGGGATGGTTTCTGTTGCCTTCTTGTCTCGCGGATCTTTTCCTGCTGATAAGATGCACATGTTCTATCTTGGCGTGGTAATCGTTTATTCTTTCCACAAAGAGCTGTTAAGGTGGCTAAGCGCTGGCGAGGAAAGGGTTCAAAGACAGGGAGAATATTTCGTATACGGCTGGATAACGCTTACTACTCTGTTTTACACTCTGAATTTTATAACCAAAGATTACTTCAGTTATTCCTCTGGCGGCGAAAGCGTGGAAACGTTAAGAGAAACCGCCACCCTAACGGTTGAGATCCTAGTCATATTCTTCTTGACCCGCGGCTTAAAAATCTTAAGGGTCATTTGGGAGCTGCAAAAATGATATTGAAGCTGTCCGCCCAAAAAGAAAACCTTTATAATATAATGCGGCGTTGCGGATATGGGTTTGACAGGGAAAATGGCGAAGAATTGGTTTTTTCAAGAGTTATCGGCTCCTCCAGGTCCGGATATCCGCGTTTTCACTGCTACATAAAAATTGAGCCGGAGGGTAGTCTCCGGCTCAATTTGCATTTGGATCAAAAAAGGCCTATATATAAAGGCGGCCACGCGCATGCCGGAGAATATGAAGGAGAAGTGGTGGCAAGAGAGGCGGAGAGAATGCGGCAAATGCTAATGGCTGATGGTGAATAGAAGATGGATAAAGATATGGGCCTGTAGTTAAGTGGCAAAACGCCGCATTCGCATTGCGGAGGCGGGGGTTCGATTCCCCCCAGGTCCACAATAAGGAACTTTGCAAATTTTCGGCTGGGGAAAAGACGGAATGCTCGCC
>CAYJUL010000071.1:0-3740 GCA_964373345.1 uncultured Candidatus Saccharibacteria bacterium | reverse complement strand
TAAGCACCTTTCTATCTTATGCGCGATATGCAAGTTTTTGGGGATGGCCCCTAAATGTAAACCAAGGCTTTGTTACCCTTGCGTTATTCGCCGCGCTTTTTGTTTTAATAGGAAACGTTTTTAAGGAGCTCAAAGAAATTGTTTTATTATTGACCACCTTCTTGGCGTCTGCCGCGCTCGCCGCTGTTTTTGGTCTGCTGCAAATTTTAGGAATATTTTTATTGCCGTTTGAACTCTTTAAGTTTAATTCTCTAACCAGCGTCGGCTCGCCGAGCGAGATGGCGGTGTTCTCGGCGGCTCTTTTGCCAATGGCCGCGGTTTTATTTTTCTCGGGGAGGCGAGCCTTAAAAACGATAGCGGCGCTTTGCTTTTTACCGTCAGCGTTAATTTTACTTATAACCAACTCATGGATAGCTTGGCTTGTTTTGCTGGCGGGTTCCGTTGTTCTTGTCGCCGCGGCTCTTTACCTTAAGAAGATTTTTACCTCAAGAGCCTTGGCAATATTCATGTCTATGATGTTATTGGCGGCAGTCTTTGCGTTTGCAAGAATTTCCATGCCGGGCTTGCCCTCTTCAGCGCCGGAAGTATATCCGACCTATCGCGCCGCCTTTAATATTAATTGGCAGGCCTTGCAGGAACGGCCTTTGTTCGGTACGGGCCCGGGCACTTTTCTTTTCAATTATTCCAAATTCAAAAACCCGCTTTTAAATAGAACAATTTTCTGGAACGTAAGGTTTAGAGGAGGTTCTTCGGGCCTCGTAGACACTCTTGGCAACGGCGGAATTACCGGCATCTCGGCTTGGCTGCTTCTTATAATCGTCAGTTTTTATTTCGCATTGAGAGCCGTGCGGCAAGATCCGACGAATAACATTTTAATTGCCAGCTTCGCGGGCTTTGCCGGAGCGGCATCCGCTTTCATATTTTCCGGAGGCACCATTAATTCAGTTTTTCTGTTTTGGATGTTTTTGGGGTGTTTGTTGGCGTTAGGAAAATCTTCGGAAAAAACCATAATACTTAAGAATTCCGGCCGCGCGGCCGCGGCATCTTCGTTTACTATGGCCCTTTTAATTATATTTGGCCTAGGTTTTTCTTACTTCAATCTGCAAAGATTTTTGGCCGATATAAATTACGCGTCTGGCGTCCGAGAATTTAATCGCGGCAACCTGTTATCTTCTTCCGAGTTTATGGCTAAGGCTCTTTCGGCCACCCCCGGCAATACCTTGTATTATCGCGATTTCGCACAGATTGAGCTGGCGCTGGCCCGTCAGGAATTAACCAGCGTCAACGCGCAGCAGCCAGAAGCGACTAAAAATGCGTTCACCGCCGTGCAGCGCTCCGTTAATGCGGCCAATGCGGCTTCAGGTTTGGAGCCTCAAAATGTTTCCAATTGGATAGTTAGGGGTTTTATATACCAGAATATTATCGGCACGGTTGAGGGGGCGGAAAATGCCGCGCTGGAATTTGGTTATAAAAAAGCCTTGGAGCTGGAACCGGCCAACCCCTTCATTTTAACATCTGCGGGCAGAGTGTATTTGCAAAAAGCGGTGATGGCGCAGTCAAAAGGCAATACCGGTGAGGCTTCCGATAATTTGATAAAAGCCGAAGAGCATTTTAAAAAAGCCATCGCCCTGAAACCGGATTTCGCGCCGGCGCACTTTAATATGGCGCTTGCCGCCCAGATGAAAGGCAACGCTCAGGACGTGATTAATAATTTAGAGCAAGCGAAAAAATATGCCGAGTCGGACACGGGCCTGGCTTTTCAGTTAGGCGTCATATATTATAGGCTGCAAGAATACTCAAAAGCAAAAGCAGAATTCTTAAGAGCAATATCGTATGCTCCTAATTATTCCAACGTCAGATATTTCCTTGGTTTAATTTATGACAGAGAGGGAAGGCAGGCAGATGCCATTAACGAGTTTGTTACAATAGAAGAATTGAATCCCGCAAATCAGGAGGTTAAGAAAATTTTGGCCAATTTAAGATCCGGTACGCCGGCTTTGAGCGGTTTGGCAGAAACCCAGCCCCCGAAAATCCCCATAGAGGAAGGCAGGCCAGAAGAAATCAAGAAATAAAATTTAAAAATCCGTTCGATGACATTACGATATTTCTATATCAGGCTTTATGTTGGCGCAGCTCTTGCAGCTGTGTTTTTATTTCTTGCCGCGGCGTATGCCATCGACATTAACCTTTTTAAACCATATCAGTCGGAAGGCAAGGAAAGAATATTTATAATTAGCAAAGGAGAAAACCTTTTAATAATAGGGGAGGGGCTTGAAAAAGAAGGTTTGATTCCCAGCCGATGGGTTTTTGACCTGTATGTTCTCTTTAAGGGTAAAGAAAAAACCCTGAAAGCCGGCGCTTATCAGTTAAGTCCGGCAACACCGGCTTCTCAAATAGCGCGTACGTTATGGGAAGGACATACCGCGGAGTTTGCCGTAAGCATACCGGAGGGTTTCACGCGAGAGCAAATAGAGGACAGATTACGCTCAAAGGGAATACTGGGCGATGGTTCGTATTTTGGAGACGCAACCGCGGGATCCTGGAAGGATGAATTCGCGTTCCTCCAAGACGCTCCGGAGGCCGCCTCCTTAGAGGGTTTTCTTTTTCCCGACACCTACTCTTTTGGGCCGCAAGTTTCTGATAGCGACATAATAGAGGCAATGCTTATGAATTTTGACGCTAAGATTTCGCCGGAATTAAAATTGGCCATTGGTAAGCGAGGAAGAACAATATTTGAAGTTGTAATAATGGCCAGCATTTTGGAAAAAGAAGTTAAAACGCCCGAGGAACGGCGTTTAGTCGCCGGTATTTTATGGAAACGCATGGCCGCGGGTGTTCCCCTGCAGGCTGATGCGACCCTTAATTATGTGCTCAGGAAAAAAAATGTTAACATTTCGGCTCAAGACCTTAAAATAGACTCGCCATACAACACTTATAAATATTTGGGCCTTCCGGCGGGCCCCATTTCAAATCCCGGCATTGACAGTATCAGAGCCGCCATTAGTTATGAAAAAAGCGATTATTGGTATTATCTATCTAAGCCCGACGGGACCACCGTTTTTAGCAGAACCCTGGAAGAGCACAATAGAGCAAAGGCGAAATACCTGCGCTAATTAGAAATTAGTCATTGCCATGAACATAGCCATTATCGTTGCTTTCCGTAACTTCCGCGACGAAGAATATTTTATTCCAAAGGAAATTTTAGACAAAGCCGGAATCAAAACGGTTGTTTTTAGCTCCGCGCTCGGTACGGCTTTGGGATCGCAGGGCGGAGAAGTTGAAGTCGCCGATACCATTGACAACTTAAAAGTTTCAGATTACGATGCGATAGTTTTCGTAGGGGGCGAGGGCGCGAAGGGCTTGGGCGATAACCCGGAGGCTCATCGCATAGGGCAAGAGAGCGTTGAGGCGAATAAGGTTTTGGGAGCGATATGCATTGCGCCCATAATTCTGGCAAAAGCCGGAGTTTTATTTGGTAAAAAAGCCACGGTCTGGTCAAGTCCAATGGATAAAGCGGCGGTTAAGATTTTGCGCGAAGAGGGAGCTATTTATGAAGATGAGCCGGTAGCGGTAGATGGCAGGATTATTACCGCGAACGGTCCCTTGGCGGCCCAAAGATTTGCAGAAAAAATAATAGAAGCCTTGACAAGACTTTAGTCCCAAGTAATATGAATATAGCCGCAGACAAGAGGCAGTCCGCCTTCGCCAAGGCTTCGGCGGACAAGCCCGCTTTCGCCAAA
>CAYJUL010000070.1:0-3795 GCA_964373345.1 uncultured Candidatus Saccharibacteria bacterium | reverse complement strand
ATACGCGTACGGTTCAGAACCGTATGCCGCAAGGCTTGTGGGTTCAAATCCCACCGAGGGCACTATGATTAAACAACACAGAGAAAAAAACATGCGCATTGTTCCTCTTGGCGGCAATGGAGAGGTCGGCCGCTGTATGATGGCTTTTGAATACGGAAAGGACATTTTTATTATTGATTTGGGAATCAAAATGCCGGAAGAATCAATGCCGGGCGTGGATTACGTTATCCCTAACGCGTCTTATCTTAAAGGAAAAGAAAAAGACATATTGGCTCTTTTCCTGACTCACGGCCATTACGATCATATAGGGGCGGTGCCGTATCTTATAGGCAAAATCGGTAATCCCCCGATATACACCGCTGCCCTAACCCGCGGAATAGTTCTAAGACGACAAGAAGAGTTCGCGGGCGGACCACGCTTGGAAATACATATCATAAAAGACGGATCTAAAATAAGATTGGGGCCGTTTGATATAGAATTTTTCAGAGAAAACCATAATATTCCGGATACCTTGGGCGCATTCATAAAGACTCCCGTAGGCAATATCTTGTACACTTCGGAGTTTAAGTTTGATCCCAATCCGGTCAACGAACCGCCGAGCGACATGGAGAAACTACGGGCCTTCGGCCGACGCGGCATTTTGCTTCTGATTTCCGACTCTATCGGGGCAGAAACGATTGGACACTCGTTCTCTGAAAAAACGATATTTGAGAATCTGGATGAAGTCTTCAGGCAAACCAAAGGACGACTGATAGTCGCCACCTTTGCTTCTCTTTTAAATCGCGTCCAGCAGATTATTACGCTATCCGAGAAATACGGCAGGAAAGTCGTCGTTGAGGGCCACTCTATGAAAACCAACGTGGAAATCACCAGGCACCTTGGTTATTTAAAAATGGAAAAACATACCCAGATCCCGACAAAAGATATTGACCGCTATCCTCCGGAAAAAATAACCGTTATATGCACGGGCGCGCAAGGCGAAGGACAAGCCGTCTTAATGCGAATAGCAACGAAGGAACACCGCTTCATTCAGTTAAGAAGGGGCGATACGGTAATACTTTCCTCTTCCGTCGTTCCGGGCAACGAACGAGTAGTTCAGCAGCTCAAAGATGACGTTTTGCGTCAGGGCACAAAAGTATTCCATTATAAAATGATGGACATTCACGCAGGAGGCCACGCTCAAAGTGAAGAGATAGAACAAATGATAGAAATCATGAAACCCAAATTCTTTATGCCGATTAACGGGCAGTATTCCATGCTCGTGGCCGGAGGAGAGCTGGCAAAAAAACACGGTATTCCGGAAAAACATATAGCCATCGTGGATAACGGCGATGCGGTTGTCCTCGGCCGTGATAAAATTTCCGTCCAGAAGGGCATAGCTCCGGCTAATGATATAATGGTTGACGGGCTTGGCGTTGGCGATGTCGGAGAAATTGTCTTAAGGGACAGACAGGCCCTTTCTCACGACGGAATGTTCGTTGTCATTGCCGTGGTAGACCGCGCCACGGGTAAAGTGAGGGGCAGTCCCGATATAATCTCAAGGGGCTTTGTATATCTTAAAGAATCAAGAGAACTCCTCGCCCAGACAAGGAAAAAAACTATAGGCATAATACAGCATGCCACCGGATCCGGCTCAACGGTTAACTGGACCTATGTCAAAGACGAAATTAGGAATAAAATAGGCGATTTCCTATATAATAAAACGCGGCGAAGACCAATGATCTTACCGGTAGTTATCGTGGTTTAACAACGCGAATTTCTGCGGATACCAATTATCCGCAGAACCCGCCAAAATCCGTATTAATCGGTGTATCGGTGTTTTGCATAACAAATTATGCGAGTCATAAGCGGAATTCAGCCAACGGGCGAATTGCATATAGGCAATTATTTGGGTGCCGTTAAAAACTGGCTTCGGCTTCAGGATAAATACGAATGCCTGTTTTTTGTCGCGGATCTGCACGCCTTGACCACCCCGTATTACGCTCAGGGCCTTGCGAAACAAGCCAGAGAAAAAGTGGCCGAGCTGTTATCTTTGGGATTAAATCCTGAAAAATGCGTCATCTTCGTGCAGTCACGCATAAAAGAACACGCGGAGTTGGCTTGGATTTTAAACACCATAACTCCCGTTGCAGAACTGGAACGCATGACCCAATACAAAGAAAAGGCTAGAAAATTTAAACAGAATATAAATGCCGGCCTCCTCACCTATCCCGCGTTAATGGCGGCGGATATTCTGCTGTATCAAACAGATCTTGTGCCGGTCGGCAAAGACCAGCAGCAGCATTTGGAGTTGACGCGAACTATTGCAAGAAAATTCAACGCGAAATTCGGCCAAACGTTCAAGGAGCCCGAGGCCCTCATAATGAAGTCCGGCGCCAAAATTATGTCCTTGCGGGAACCAAAGAAAAAAATGTCCAAAAGCGACAGGCCCGAGGCGTATCTCGGCATCTTTGACGAACCCAAAATAATAGAAAAGAAAATAATGTCCGCCATTACCGATATCGGCAAAGACATTAAGTATGATCCTGCCAAAAAATCCGGCGTATCCAATCTTTTAACCATTTACGGATTATTTGGCGGGCGAGACATAAAAGAGGTGGAAAAACAATTCAAGGGACGGGGTTACGCCGCATTTAAAAAAGAGCTGGCCAAACTTTTAATCTCAGGATTGGAGCCCTTTCGCAGAAAGAAAAAAGAGTTAACGGCGAGGCCCGTGTATGTTGACGAAATAATTTCGCGGGGAACAAAAAAAGCCCAACAACTCGCCTCTTTCACTATGGAAGAAGTAAAGAAAAAAGTGGGGCTCATTTAACAACTTGGCTTGGGAGCGAAAGGCTTGCTCGCCTCGCCCTATCTGTCTGCATAATATTTCAGTAAAAATTCTGTCAGCAATTCACCGCCTAGCTCATTCGGTTTATGATCAATAAAATATTCTGCCTCTACCCTACTTGGTTCCACGGTCACTCCTTTGCCGACCTGAAGCATTTCTGCATCATTATAGTTATTACCCGTGGTCATAATCTGCCCAGGATCGATCTGGAGGTGCTGGGCTAAATTAATAATTCCCTGACCCTTGCTCATTTTTTTACTGCCCACATCATAACCCTCGTTGGTCCAAAGACAATATAATTCATTCTCTGGATCCATTTCTTTTACCAAATTTGGTATTTCTTCCATTTGGTCGCAATGAAGAGTTAAAATAAACAGCTTCGGCTCAAAACCCCTGATTCTTTTATCGGTGGCCATCATCGATTTAATTTTTTCTTTGATATCTCTTAATTTATTGAAATAATTGCTGGGGTGATTGGGGTGAATGATTTTTCCCCCGAACCAACTTATATTTCCATTTTCGGCCTGGAGAAAAATATCCTGGTCAAAAATTTCATTAACCAAGCTTTTGAGGTAGAGGATGTTTCTGCCAGAAGAGAAATTTATTTTTAGATATTGTTTCAACTCTTTTAAATTTTCTACAAACTTTGGCGATAACTGCTTGGATTTCATATAAAGCTCGGTGCCGTCTAAATTCTCCTGTAATTGAGTACCCGTAGGAATGATCACGCCATCTATATCAAAAGTTATTACTTTTATGGCTTCTAGTTCTTTTTTTGTTATTTCGTTTAAATTTTTCATAAATTTGGCAATTACTTAAATCTATTATACTATTATAATCTACTCCTATGGGTTTTTCAATTGGCATCATCGGCCTGCCCAATGCCGGCAAATCCACTCTTTTTAAAGCCCTGACCAAAAATCCGGTAAACATAGCCGCTTATCCGTTCACTACGATAGAGCCCA
>CAYJUL010000069.1:0-3968 GCA_964373345.1 uncultured Candidatus Saccharibacteria bacterium | reverse complement strand
CGGCGGCAAATAGAACACTGGAATCAACAAATACTTTAAGCCTTGTGCTTCTTTTTCTTAATCTTGGCATACAGACTCGGATAGAACTCTCGAAAAAGCTCTTTTCTGATTCTACGCGCCGCGGGTTCCATCTCCTTCCAGATTTCCTCATCTGATTTAACGGCTTCTCGCATGGCAGAAGGCAAAAAGGTGATTATGGCAGAACGTCTGCCGGCGGGCTTCACCTTGGGGATTATTACGCCTTTAGTATAAATACCTTCGGTTGTAATTATAGAGTTTCCCATACACGAATAGTTTAACACGGGAGGAAAATTTATACAACCTCTGCCTGATAGCATGCTTCGCAATAAGCGATTTCTGGAGCACGCGAGTCGGGTCTGAAAATTGAAATGGCCGAGGGAACCCATATTTTATTTTTCTATCGGCAACTCCTCCTCTCCCTCGCCGTAAATCGGCAAGCCCGCAGGAGGTCCGCCTTTGCGCGCCTCAACTCTTTTAATCAGAGGACCGGTCAAAACAATATAAGTGGGTAGATGGTAAATAGTAGCAAGCTCCTCCACGTTTAAGGTCATAGGCGATGCGCGTCTTGGCCTAAATCCCCAATCAAAAAGTTTGGCTCGAAGCAGCGTGGCCATGAAAGTGTGCGGGTACATTTTCCGCTCCCGGTAATTTTGATAAAGCCGCTCGGCGCGCGCACGCGCGCGGCGTTTGGGAAAAACGTGCGGGAAATACCAGATTTTGGAAATGGTCCAGGCGCGGGTATTATGCTTAAATTTATTATAGGTTTCCGACGCGTATTGATTGAGCGCGGAAAGAATGGAGCGCCTGCCAAAAGACGAGTTGAAAAACTCGGGCGGAGAAATATACATATAGCGTATCAACACGTCAAAAGCCGGTTTCTCGATATTTTTGGAAATCGCCTTCATATCCTCCACATCTTGCGGAGAGCGATCAATCATGACAAATTCACCAAAAGCCGGACTAAACATCTTTCTTTTGCCGGTGGTCTCTTTAATATGCTCCACCTCCTTCTCTCCTTTTTTATGCCACGCCGTAATAAAATCATCCACCAAAGGCCTTACCAGGATTTGCATCCAAAGATGCTCCTGGGGACGGATACGCGAGAGGGTTTCCAGAAGCGCAGATACCGGATCAAGCTCTTTTTCCTCGGCTACCGCTTCAAAATCAATATAAGTCATGATAGGATAGACATCCTTATTGGCCAAAATAAGCTCATTTCCAAAAAACTTATAGCCGGCCTGGTAGAGCTCGGGGATATTTGGCGGAAGACGATCAACATAATCCTCTACTTCCACAATCTCAATGTCTTGATACTGCGCATATAGTCCCGCTTCAATGTGGTTGCGGCGGACCTTGGGCACCCTAAGATAAAAATGCACCTCGCCCCCAAAACTTATTGCCTCGCAGGAAAACCACATAGGCATTTCGCCATCCCACCACCTCTCCTGAAAGTCAGAGGCGGAATTTTTTACCGCATGCATGGTCATAAAAACCTGCTCCATGGCTTTGGGGGTTTTACGCACCTCGCGAGGGATTTTTAATTCAAGCAGTACAAACCCGATGGAGCGCGCGTAATACTCGTAAATATAGGCGCGCCAGATGGATCGTGCCAAAAAAAAGAGAATTAAAAACAACCAAAACCACCAGAGATCTTTTAGAAATGGGGTGGTGGAAAGAAAACTGTAGAGGTAGCTCAGCAAGTTGCCGATCGCGTCCGCTAACATGCCTTAATTATATAACAAAAAATCCCAAATCGCAAATCTGGGATGCCGGTGAGATTCCGCTACCTTGCCTATTTAGGCAAGGGTATATTTCCCTCCCTCGTCTCGCCTAAAAAGAGATTTATTCTGCAAGTTTAACGCTATGGTCTGGGGTTTTACTAATCGCTTTTCGGAAACAAGGCGGATAACATCTTCTTTGGCAAGCGGCCTACCGGCATTTTTAATAACCGACGCCATGACGTCGCGCACTACGCCAGGCTCATATCCCCATTCCTTAAGCGCATAAAGCCCGCGCCCCACTAAAACAAACCGAGGATCTTTGATGAGTTCATTATGCACAGTCTGGGGGTGCGCTTTTCTTTTTGACCATCCCGTGCGGTCAATGGCGCGAGCCACTTCTCTAAAATGCAGAGGCTTTCCTTCTTTGACAAGAACCGCATGGGCCTTGTCTTTAACACCGCGCGGGTTTATGAGAGACCAGGAAACGAGTCCATATTCTCCGTAAGGATTCTTGCGTATGAGACGCGATGTTAATATATATGAGTTTATCTCGTGCACTTCTGGAGTTTTGCCCAAAACCTCTTTAGCGCAACGGGAAACAAACGTTTCAAGCTCGCCCGCGCTAACTGGCACCTGCCGTTCTTCAAGAGAGCGCACAACCCGCTCAATTGTCTTTTCTACGAGGGTCGCCGTATCCTTATCGGCTGTCCAACGCTTGTGGCTTAAATTTGTTTCCGGAAGATCATAAATGCCTTTGGCAAGCGCTAACAGAAACGCAACATGCGCCTTGCCCCGCTCTCCGGCAACGCTTGTAAAAAGATCATGTTCGGCGACAACCCCTCCCTGATGCTTTAAATGGCCTTCGAGATCCCGAAAAAGGCCCTCAAATTCGGCTGATATCTCGCTTTTACCAAGCTGCTTTAAGGCGTCAGCCTCGATCTGCCGCACCCTCTCACGGGTAATCCTATATTCTTTACCAATCGCCTCAAGCGTGTGCCGCTTTCCTCCTTTGAGGCCGAAACGTTTTTCCAAAACATCCCGCATACGGCGGGAAGGTAACTTCTTTAAAATAAGCTTTGTGGCCTCTTGGGGCTGAATAGAAAGAGTAAAATGCGACATTGGTATTTAAGATATCATTTTATTTCTTTTTTGTCCACCGCGCACATAAACATCATCTTTTAATAAATTTTATGTGTGGGGTCCAACCCTCCCAGATGACAAGTAAGGGACTGGCGACAAAAATGGATGAGTAGGTGCCAAAAGTTATTCCCAAAATAAGGGCCAGAGCAAAATACTTAGTGGTCTCTCCCCCCAAAAAGAAAATGGCGATAAGAACAAGAAGCACCGTCAAAGACGTATTGATGGAGCGCGCGATCGTCTCATTCACGCTACGGTTGACAGTTACTGCGTAGGGCTCCGCTACCTTTAATTTTCGCAGATTCTCTCGCGTTCTGTCAAATACAACAATCGTATCATGTACGGAAAACCCTAAAATTGTCAAGAGAGCGGTGATAAATAGCGTGTCAACTTCCACGCCGCGAAAGTGCCCCAGCGCCACAAAAATTCCGGTTGGTATGGTTACATCATGAATCAAAGCAATTACAGCTGCCAGGCCGTACTTCCAAGAAGAAACTGGCTTAGATACGGTACGAAACGCCCAAGCAATATAGATGATAATAGCCACGATAGCCAATCCGAGCGCGAGGAATGAACGGCTTTTTAACTCCTTGCCGATCGTGGGCCCGATGGTATCAAATCGCTTTTCTACCAAAACTCCATCTTCTGCCCTACCGCCCCCCAGAGCTGCAAGAATATCCTGATGTACCGCCTCATCAATATACTTTAACCTCAAAATCGCCCCTTTATTACCAGTCGGCTGGACAACAACCGCACCAAGATCCAGGGGGTCAAGCATCTTTTTTATATCGTCCGGCAAGGGCCTCGCGGCGGAGAATTCAACCTCAAGAAGCGATCCGCCGGTAAAATCAATGCCGAACTTAAGACCCCAGACGCCGATCGCGATAAAACTTGCCAGGACCAAAAGGCCGGACATGGAAAGAAAAATATATTTGTGGCCGATGATATTCATGTTCGCTTACGCTCTTATCAACTAATTACGAATCCCTTAACTAATTTACAAATTAGTAGATTTGTATATTAGTACTTTATTCGTAATTAGTTGATGACTACCTTGTAAACCCGCTCATAAACAAAAATCTCCAGTTT
>CAYJUL010000068.1:0-4047 GCA_964373345.1 uncultured Candidatus Saccharibacteria bacterium | reverse complement strand
TTCAGAACAAGCACCCCGATATTGTTATCCAGGAAGAAAATATGTCGGAGGGTGTGAAATTTATGGCTGAACGGGCGAAAAACGAAGCGAAAAAATCAACTCGCAAAAATTTATAAGCGGGCTTATGGCTGTTCCAAAGATGGAGAAGATTGGAGCATTAAAATGGTCAAGGCCTTACTGGATTTTTATTTTAAGCAAAGGACTTTTATAGGGCTTACAGCCCTGGTTGATAGCAAAATAGTTGGCGCTTTCTTCTCTTTTATAAAACCGTGGCACGACGGGGATCACTTGGGAGAAGGCGAGTTGTTCGTTGACCCGGACTATCAGAATCGTAAAATAGGTACGAAGCTTTTCTTGGAGGTGAACAAGGTCGCGGAGAAGAAGGGGTGCGCAGTTCACGGGCTGATTGTCTATGGAAGAATAGCGCGGTGGTATAAAAAGTTGGGGATCAAAGAAAGCGGTCTAAAACATATGGAGGGAAACATAAAAGATATTATAAGGAAAATGAGTTAATCTATATGGCCAAAAACAATTTTGAAGTGATTTCCAGAAAAGCGCTCCGGCTGCACAAAAAAACACGCGGGAAATTTTCCATACGGAGCAAAGTTCCGGTACGAGGTCCTGGGGATTTACAACTTGTCTACACCCCCGGTGTCGGGGCAGTAAGTTCGTATCTTGCCAAACATCCTAAAGAAGTCAGAAATTATACCATGAAAGGAAATTCGGTTGCGGTAGTATCCGACGGCTCTGCGGTTTTGGGTCTGGGCAATATCGGTCCGGAAGGCGCGCTTCCGGTGATGGAGGGGAAGTGCATTCTTTTCAAAAAATTCGCCGACATTGACGCGGTGCCGGTTGTTTTGGCAACCCAGGATGCGGACGAGATTGTTCAGACCGTAAAATTTATTGCGCCGGCTTTTGGCGGAATTAATCTTGAAGATATTTCCGCACCGCGTTGTTTTGAGATTGAGAAGCGCCTTAAGAGAGAACTTTCCATTCCGGTAATGCATGATGACCAGCATGGCACAGCCATCGTGATTCTGGCCGGTCTCCTAAATGCCTTAAAAGTAGTTGGGAAGCGAATTCAGGAAGTCCGTATTGTAATAAGCGGCGCGGGAGCTGCCGGCACGGCGGTTACCAAAATTTTACTGCAAGAAGGGGCGCGCCATATCTTGGTCTGCGACAGCAAGGGCATCCTTGTGTTATCTCGTAAAAATATGCCTCGGGAGAAGCGAGAGCTCGCCCGGCGCACCAATCGGGGGAAAGTAGCAGGGGATTTGGCGCATGCTTTACGCGGTGCGGATGTATTTATCGGAGTATCAGCGCCCGGGATAGTTTCGGAGGCCATGGTACGGGAGATGGCAGGAGATGCTGTGGTTTTTGCGCTGGCAAACCCCATCCCTGAAATTATGCCTGATCGCGCGAAACGCGCCGGGGCAGGAGTGGTCGCGACCGGACGATCCGATTTCCCGAACCAATTAAACAATTCACAAGTTTTTCCGGGAGTTTTTCGCGGGGCTCTGGATAATAATATCCGGCACATTACTGACGCAATGAAGCGAAGGGCCGCGCATGCTCTTGCGGCCTTGATTCCTCGCCCGACCGCGGAGTTAATTCTTCCCGGAATGTTTGACCGGAGACTGGTGAAAGCCGTTGCTAGGGCAATGCGCGACTAATTGACTTTATTTGAATCTTATGATAAACTTACCATGAGTAAGAAATGGGGTCGGATTTCTACGTAGTAAGAATGCTAGCTATAGAATTATGACAGGAACTATCAAGACACTTACGGAAAAGGGGTTTGGATTTATTGCTCGCGAAGGCGAAGCAAAAGATCTATTTTTCCATTCCAAGGAGTTGCAGGGCGTGACATACGGAGAGTTGAGGGTTGGAGACTCCGTCACTTTTGATCTCGTTGAGACCGAAAAAGGCCCGGCCGCGACCAATGTATCGCGCGCCTAAACGCTGATTTATGGTTGAAAAACCTTCCTGCTTGCGAGCGGGAAGGTTTTTCGCATCCTCCGAATCGCCAAAAAGCCGGCTTTTGCGCTCTTGATTCGCAAAACGATTTATGGTACTCTTTTAGATATGGCACGTCGTAGCAACAACGAATGGCTGGTCAATCAGACGAGGACGTCTCTCGCGGTTTTTATGGAGTCCTACAATCAAAGCATTCCCGCAGAATTTCCCCGCGCTTCAGCTAAGTTATTAAAAGAATTTCAGCAAGCGCACCCCACGCTTTTTAAAGCCGGCGACGAATGGTCTATTGACAGGCATCGTAAAAGAATAATGGACTGGCTTTCTGCACACCGGGATGAATCCCGTTAGAGATGAGGCGTTGTCTTTGTCGGCAGGTACAGTGCATATAACTGTTGCAGAATCTACCAATATGTTTATGATTAGCTCTAAATCTCTAACGGGATGAATCCTGAAAGAACCTCTACCGTAACTTTTTACGGCCTTGGCATTGCGCCACGGCTTCTTCAAATTATTACCAATTTAAAATTTATAACGCCAACCCCCATACAGGAGAAAGCGATTCCGGTGGCGATTGAAGGCAAGGACCTTGTGGGAGTTGCGCAAACCGGCACCGGAAAAACTCTTGCTTTCGGCATACCTATGATACAGCGGATCGGGCAGGTTAAAGCCAAGGGACTTATACTTTTACCGACACGGGAGCTTGCTCTTCAGGTTGAGGAAACATTGCGGAAAATTGGCCATAGTTTGGGGTTAAAAACAGCGCTTCTTATCGGCGGCATGTCCATGAGGCCGCAAATGCAGGCCATTGCCCGGAATCCTCATATCATTATTGGAACGCCCGGCCGCATTATTGATCACCTGGAGCAAAAAATTCTTTCGCTTGAGGGAATATCAATTCTTGTTTTGGATGAGGCGGACCGGATGCTGGATATGGGCTTTGCCCCGCAGATTGAAAAAATTTTGCGGCGGGTCCCGAAAAATCGCCAGACCATGCTTTTTTCCGCAACCATACCTTCGGAAATTATGAAAATTGCCGGTGACTACATGAAGCTACCGATTCGTATTGAGATAGCGCCTCCCGGAACCACGGTCGAGCGCGTAACACAGGAGATATTCATTGTCAGGAAAGAGGACAAACTTCGCCTTATGGAAAAAGTTTTGGCCGAGTATCAAGGATCGACCCTTATTTTTACCAGGACAAAACACGGCGCCAGGAAGCTTACCAAATCCATACGTATGGCGGGGCACAATGCTACAGAAATTCATTCTAACCGTTCGCTGGCGCAGAGGCGCGACGCGCTTGAGGGTTTCAGATCAGGAAGATACCGGGTATTGGTTGCCACCGATATTGCTGCGCGGGGAATTGATGTTGTGGGCATTGAGCTCGTAGTTAACTACGACCTTCCGTCGCAGTCGGAGGATTACGTGCATAGGATTGGCAGAACGGCCCGGGCGGGATTAGGGGGGCACGCGATTTCTTTTGCCGAGCCCTTTGAGCGGAATGAAGTCCGGGGTATTGAACGGCTGATTAGACAATCTATTCCTGTATCTCCGCCTCCGGAGGGTTTTTCTCAAGAGTCTGGCGCCCGCCTTGAATTTAATCCTCCCCGTCCGGTGCGCTATCCGGGCATGAATCGCCGCCGCAGGCGGTGGTAAAAAAGCAGGAAAAAGTTTTGATTGTGTTCACCAAAAACATTCTCACATTCTTAAGAATGTGAGAATGTTTTTATTTTACCAAGTTGGCTCCGGCGGCAAGCTAGCCGCCCGTATTGGCATCATCCGGGATAAAGGCTTCAACCCTGAAGGTCGGCGTTTTTCCGATAAATGTAGCTCCGTTGGCATTAATGTAGGTTGCGGTAACTATCCCCGAGCCCTCGCCGTATTCGGCAATGGAATCGTCCAGCTTGGCGCTAAATACTCCGGCAGAGGTAATGCTTCCTACTTGTCCGATCAGATTCCATTTCACTTTTTCTTTGACAACCTGCGTGGAGCCGTCCGACATCGTGAGTTTGGCCGTGAAAATAACTTTGTCCCCCTCTTTTAATTGTAAGAATCCCTAGCGTTGTTTAC
>CAYJUL010000067.1:0-4054 GCA_964373345.1 uncultured Candidatus Saccharibacteria bacterium | reverse complement strand
CGACCCCGCAAGATTTATTTATTCTCAATTGTTGCTTCCACAATCGCCATTTCAAGGGGCAATTGAGGTATTGACGAATATCTTGTTTTGTTTTCGGCGTCAATAAACAGTTTAACGATTCTGTGCAATTCAGGCTCGCTTATTTTACTTACTCTGGCCTCCAAAATTTTAATTTCTTCGGGCCCAAGGCCTATAATGATTGGGTCGTGAAACTCCGGATTAATTTTTAAAAGCACGCCGTTGCGGAGATAGTGGACTATTGATTTTGCAAGTTCCTGCGAATCTCGGCCGCGCTCCAGAATTTCGTTTAAAAAGGCGACGGCTTCGGACGGTGTTTTTTCAAAAACCATACCCATCAGGCGGCTTATAGCCTGCATCTCAACCAAACCCAGTAAATCGCGCACGTCCTCGGCCTCCACGCTTTTTTTGCCCATTGCCAAAGAAAATGTAATCACCTGCCCCAAAATGCTTTCGCCGTCGCGCACGGACCCCTGCGCCTGCAAGGCTATCAGCGCCAACACAGACTTATTAATATCCTTTCCTTCATACTCTGCGATTTTATCAAGACGCTCCACCAAATCCGCCGCCGCTATTCTTCTGAAATCAAAGCGCTGGCAACGCGATATAATCGTGGGAATCATTTTATGCGCTTCCGTGGTCGCCAAAATAAACATCGCGTGCTCCGGCGGCTCTTCCAAAAGTTTTAAAATCGCGTTAGCCGCTTCTTTGGTAAGCTGATGGGCTTCGTCAACGATGAAAACCTTGGATTTCAACCGCGACGGAACAAAACGCACGCCTTCTCTTAAGTCCCGCACTTCATCAATGCCGCGGTTGGACGCCGCGTCTATCTCAATTATGTCCATTGCCCGGCCGCTGTTTATTTCCAAGCAAGCCGCGCATTCGTTGCAGGGTTCCGATTTCCTGCGCTTTTCGCAATTCACAGCTTTTGCCAAAATACGAGCAACCGTAGTTTTACCACAGCCCCGCGGTCCCGCAAATAAATAAGCGTGCGAAACCAGATCTCTTTCAAGAGCATTCATCAAAGTCCGCACGACGTGCGGTTGACCAATAACCTCGGCAAAGGTTTTCGGCCGATATTTACGATAGAGAACCAAATTGGCCATAACGGACTTCTCTGTTAAACGCTTAAGGGTCCTATGTAATCGTCATCAATTGCTAGCGTTTAAAAACAATGAATTTATAGCCCAAAAAATTCCAGGCCATGCTGATAAAGGTGGCAATCAGCGCTCCGACGTTTGCCCATAATTTATCGCTTAAACCCAGTTGGGGACCCACAATGTTTACAACCAATGAAGCCGCGCCTACGTTCATGCCAAAGCCAATCGCGCTTACGACAAAAAACTGCAAAAACTCTTTTGCCTGCCCCGAACGAAGCTGAGGGGCTTGCCTCGCTTCCCCGACGGAAGATTTAAAGGTCCAGAACTTATTCCAGAAATAAGAATTAATAACCGCGATTGTAAAACTGGCGCCCTTGAAAACCGAAAACCATAAGCCGCTGGAAACATCAGAGACCAAAATCAGCAGATTTAAAATCCCCAAATCAATCAGGGTATTGAGTACGCCGACCAAGAGAAACTTGGCGGCTTGCCATAAAATCGCGAACTTCCTGCCAAGAAAATCGTCAACCAAAAGACCGGCAAGACATAAAACCGGCAAGACGAAAGGCAAAGACCATACGAACGGCAGTTCAAGACGGATGTTTTTGAAAATGGCCAAAATGAGCCAAGCCGAGGCCTCGCCTATAATTAATCCGCTTAGTATGTCTTGCTTTTTCATTCCACTACAATATCATAAAATCGCGTAAAAACAAAAGGGCGCAGAAAAAAATCTGCGCTCGTTATTGAAAAAGAAGGCGCAATTAGGGCATTTCAACGAACGGGCAATGCTTCTTATAGAAATTATGTGCCGCCATCACGACTGCGTATCCCAAGATGACAGACAATAAAATCGGCGAGGCCACAATTGTACCGAGCCATCCGAAAGCTTTCGCCCGATCCATCAAACCGCAAAAGAGACGCCATAAGGAACTAAAGAACCAGACCGCAACGGCCAGCACGCTGCGCAACGGCCACAAAAACCATGCATTCCAGACACTACGGGCCGTGCGAGCGGAAAATTCTTTAGCGGTAGGCGCTACATCATCATCTTCTAAGGCAGCGAGGCTTATAAAGACGACGATAAGAGCGGCTGCGCCCCAAAAGAAGACGGCTGCCATAGCTAACGCCCTTAGAAGTGCCGTGTTGAAACCGATTATCGTCAAAATTCCGGCCGCCGTACAGGCTACAACCAACGCAACGACTACACCGGCGAGAACGATTATGACAATCTTGCCGAAAAACAAATCTCCAACTGCGCGTACAAACGGCTCAACGGCATCTCCGAATCTTTCGGCCCGGCCCCGACCAAAGATTATTCTGATAAGCCATCCAGACAAAACCACGGGAAGACCCACCGTTACCCCAAAAAAGGCTATCCAGAAAGGCTTGCAAAAATTAGCGTAATAAGGATGCGGCACATCTTTACCGAACGCGCCCACAACGAAACGGTACAATAGCGATGTCGCGCTCACAACCGGCTTCGGCACTTGCATTTCATTTACCCCCTTCTTTTTTTAAAAGACCTGGTAGGATACTCGCAAGGTATATTTTTTTGTCAAGCCCTCCGTAATGGTTTACGTTCTACGAGGCGCCATTGTAATAAATTGTCAAAGCCGAGCGAATGGCCTAAAATAAAGGTGTGTTAAAGCTACACAACACTCTTTCCCGAAAAAAAGAATTATTAAGGCCCTTGCGGAACAAAAAAATAAACCTTTTTGTGTGCGGGCCGACGGTGTACGATTTTTCGCACATAGGACACGCCAGGACTTATGTATTTTTTGATTTTTTCGCAAAATATCTCCGTTCGCTGGGTTATGATGTTTTTTATCTGCAAAATATTACGGATATTGACGACAAAATTATACAGCGGGCCAAAGAACTAGGCCAAAAGCCAGAAAAGCTGGCCCGCCGTTTTGAAACGGAGTATTTAAAAGATATGCGGGCTCTCGGCGTTATCGGCGTTTCCAAATACTCTCGGGCCACAGAACACATCAAAGAAATTATAAGCCAAATAAAACGTCTGCTGAAAAAGGGCTATGCTTATAAAACGAATGACGGCATCTACTACGATATAAAAAAATTCAAAGGCTACGGACAGCTTTCCGGAAGAACGGCTGTCAAGGCCGAAGACGCCGTCTCGCGCATAGACGAATCGGTTCAAAAAAGAAACAAGGGAGACTTTGCGTTATGGAAATTCAGCCCTTCGGCAAGTCATTCTATTCCGAGGGACGAGCCCTCGGGCTCAGACTCGAAGAGCTCAGGGCAGGCAAATCCGAAAGAACCGAAATGGAACAGTCCGTGGGGATACGGAAGACCGGGCTGGCACATAGAAGACACTGCGATCACCGAAAGATTTTTTAGGGGGCCGCAATATGACATTCATGGCGGTGCCATAGATTTAATATTCCCCCATCATGAAGCGGAAATAGCGCAGATGGAAGCGATATCCGGCCCGCCCGCCAGCGAGCTTGCTCACAGGCAAGGTCGGGCTGGAAAAAAACCAATGGTTAAATACTGGCTGCATACCGGTTTTCTTACGGTCGGAGGCGAAAAAATGGCAAAGTCTCTGAAAAATTTTATCACAATAAGGGATTTCCTTGGCGCCCACGAGGCAAGATTGTTGCGCCTTTTGGTTTTAAAAACGCATTACCGCTCCCCTATTGATTATTCTGAAAAAATGATTTTGCAAACCAAAAGAGAATTGGAAAGGATAGATGAATTCGCGGAAAAACTCTCCGCCAGAGGCGGATCCGCCTCTGGCGGAAAAACGCAAAACTTAAAGCGCAAAACTACAACTCAAAACTTAAAACTTATAAAAAAAACTGTGGAAGAATTTTCCACGGCGATGGAAGATGATTTAAATACGCCGAGGGCCCTCGCTGCAGTATTTGATTTAACTCGTGAGGGCAACTCTTTGTTGGCTAAAGGAGCGTTAA
>CAYJUL010000066.1:0-4122 GCA_964373345.1 uncultured Candidatus Saccharibacteria bacterium | reverse complement strand
ACGAGAAAGAACTGTTGTCTTTATGCAATAAGGAATTACAGAAGACAGGGGGCGCCTTATTGGACCGCAACGCTCTTTTGTCCCATCTGGATGTTGCGAAAGACGTCAACATGGGCCCTCACGGCCTGTGGGGTTTAAGCGAGTGGCCCGACATCCATCCTCGAGGTCTTCGCGACAGAGCGTATTTGGTGTACCAAAAAGAAAAAAAACCTCTGCATTTTACAGAAGTTGCGCGCCTTATTTCAGTCTATGGTTTTGCGGCAAAAGAAAGGCCGGTTATGCACCAGAGCGTGCATAACGATTTGATCCGAGATCCAAGATTTGTACTTGTCGGACGCGGAATGTACGCTTTATCCGAATGGGGTTACAAAGAGGGTACGGTACGCGAAGTCATAGCCGACGCTATCCGCGAGGCTAACAAACCCCTTAGCAAAGAAGAAATAATTTCACGGGTTTTGCGGCAGCGGCAAGTCAAAGACAACACCGTGCTTATTAATCTCCAGAACAGCAAATGTTTTGCTCGTACGGCAGACGGCAAATATAAAATTGCTCCCGATTCGGAAAGCACGCTTGTCTAGGTTCGCGATAATTATGGCTAGCGGAACGCTCGACATATCGAGCGCCGCAGGGCGAGGGGACGCCTCAAAACCTATCTTTTAAAACTTAAGACATTATCGCGTTACTGCGGAGCTTCATTGTATGGCTATTGTCTCTACTCCTTACGAAATTATTTCAAACATCTTACTCCAAAGCAATTTCTCTTTGCTTTGGCAGCTTTTTAGAACATGGTGGTGGGTTATCCTGCCATTTCTTTTTTTTAGGCCCTTTGCTTTCATATGGTTGTGGTGGAGGAGGCAAATGTGGATTTCCGCAATTCCGCGTATAATACTGGAAGTAAAGGTGCCTCGTACCGCAGTGCGTCCCTTAAAGGCAATGGAAATTGTTTTTTCCGGTCTTTGGCAGCTTTATGATCCGCCAAATCCTCGTGAAAAATGGCTTGAAGGAAAAGTGCAGATGGCCTACGGTTTTGAAATCATAAGCATAGGAGGAGAAATACATTTTTATATCAGAATACCCGAAGGCGCCCGCAAAGTAGTTGAATCAACAATATATTCTCAGTATCCCGACGCGGAAATATCCGTAGCCGAAGACTATACAAAGTTAGTGCCTCAAAATATACCGAATAAAGATTGGGATTTTTGGGGTTGCGATTACCAGCTTATAAAACCTGATGTTTATCCCATCAAGACCTATTCCAGATTTTTTGAGGAGCGGCCGGATGTTGTCCTGGAAGAAAAAAGAATAGATCCGCTTTCTCAGCTCATGGAAACTTTGGCAACTTTAAAACCCGGAGAACACTTATGGGTTCAGATAATAGCCGAGCCCATAACGCCGCTGGAAGACGATTATGTTAAAAGAGGGAGAGTCGTGGCTGACAAATTGGCCAGACGTGTTTTACCGGCCGCGGCAAAACCCTTGGCTCAGGAAACTTTTGAGGTTCTTATAACGGGAAAGGTGCCGGGCGAGAAACCCGAAATCAGAGAGATAATTCCTCCCGAAATGAAATTAACTCCGGGCGAGCGGGATATTCTCGGCGCAATTGAAGAGAAGATCGGCAAATACGCCTTTAAGACGAACATCAGGTTTATTTATCTTGCCCGGCGCGACGTCTATTTCGGGCCGGCCAAAGCCTTTGTAATGAGTTATTTTGCGCAGTTCAGCACGCAGAATTTGAATGCAATGAAGCCGTGGCCCAAAACGATCACCAAGGTCCATACCATCATTAGTTGGTTTTTAGACAAAAGACGGGTCTATCTTCGCAAGCGCAGACTGTTTAGAAATTATATCAACAGGTTTACGCCTCTTTATCCTAGGCCCGGAGGCACTTTTGTGATGAATATTGAAGAACTGGCGACCATATTTCATTTCCCGAGCCAAGTGGTATCGCAGGCCCCGTTTGTGCCATCGGTTGAAGTTAAAAAAGGCGAAGCTCCGTCTAGCCTGCCGATGGAATAACACTAGTTTATAGTGAGCGGAATGCTCGCTATAGCGGTTGCTTGCATTGAAAACACGGCAAAGGAAGCAACCGACATATTGGCGGTTTCATTATAAAATTAAAATATAATGGTAAGCCGCCGCTATAAGTTAAGAGCCAAGAACTTAATTGATGAATGGTGAAATAAATTTTTTCGCAGAAACCAGTTTTCGCAACGAGCGCCGCAAGTTCGGCATTAAGCTGGACGACCGACGGCGCCATTTTTACGTTATTGGAAAAACGGGCATGGGTAAGACCGTTCTTTTAAAGAATATGGCCGTTCAGGATATTCTGATGGGACGCGGAGTAGGCTTTGTTGATCCTCATGGAGAAGCGGCCGAAGAATTGCTGGATTTTATACCCCCCGAAAGAATGAACGACGTTATTTATTTTAATCCGGCGGACTTAGCCTACCCCATAGCTTTTAACATCATGGAAAAGGTGTCGGTAGAATTCAGGCACTTAGTGGCGGCCGGCATGATGGGAGTTTTTAAGAAATTATGGCCGGATGTCTGGTCGGCGCGCATGGAATACATTTTAAACAATTGCATTTTGGCTCTTTTAGAATATCCCGGTTCAACGCTTTTAGGCATTAATCGCATGTTGGCTGATCCCGAATACAGAAAAAAGGTGGTGGAAAAAATTACAGATCCGGTTATCAAGGCTTTTTGGCTTCAAGAATACGCCCGTTACACCCAGCGTTACGAAGTTGAGGCCACCGCGGCCATCCAAAATAAGGTTGGTCAATTCATTTCAGCTCCTTTGATCCGCAACATCATAGGACAAGTTAATTCCACGCTTGATATGCGTAAAATTATGGACGAAGGAAAAATTTTAATTATGAATCTTTCCAAAGGAAAAATAGGGGAGGATAATTCGCGGCTGCTGGGAGCCTTGGTAATAACCAAGCTTCAGCTAGCCGCAATGTCCCGCATTGACGTTCCGGAAGAAGAACGCAAAGATTTTTTTCTCTACATTGACGAATTCCAGAATTTTGCCACGGAATCCTTCGTTAACATTTTATCCGAAGCCAGGAAATACAGATTGGCTTTGATTTTGGGTCATCAATATATTACGCAGATGGATGAAACCGTGCGTGATGCCGTTTTCGGAAACGTAGGCACCCTGGTTTTGTTTCGCGTGGGAGCGTTTGACGCGGAATTTCTGGAAAAAGAATTCAACCCCGAGTTTATGGTGCAGGACTTAGTCAATCTGACCAAATACCATATTTATTTAAAATTAATGATAGATGGCGTGGCCGGCAGGCCCTTTTCCGCAGTCACTCTTCCGCCTTGGCAAAAACCGGAATCTCTTTATAAGGACAAAATCATACTCGCCTCCCGCGAGCGATATGGAACATCGCGCGACAAAGTGGAAAAGAGCATAGCTGATTGGACGCAAGTTGACAATTTGCCTCCGATAACCCAAACCGCCCGAGAACCTATTCTTTATGACGCAAGATGTTCTTCCTGCGGAAAAGACACAAAAGTTGTTTTTCCTCCCGATGGTGTGAGGCCTGTATATTGTAAACCCTGCAGGAAAAAAATGGAGCAGGAAAGAGAGTCAAGATATGCCGGGCCGCGGGATTCTAGGGGTCCGGCCGATACGGCAGACTTAAGAAGGCGCGAGGACGCGGCCAAATACGCGTCCCGACCCAACGAGGTTGCGCCAGATACACAACGAGTTTCCTTAAAAGACCTGCCCGGAGCGGAACCTGTGCCTTTTGCCTTGCCAAGAAAGCCTCGGGGCGAAGAGGATAAACCTAAAAGGAAAGAGGTTGATATCACAGAATTACGACGTGCCTTATCCGATTCCCTGCCTTCAAAAGAAAACGACGCTGTCAAAAGAGATGATGCCGGCGTTCGTCAACAAAAAGGAACTCTGCGGCCGGGCGAGGCCGTAAAATTTGAATAATATATGTTTAAAACAGCCAAAGATTTTGACGTTGCGAGCAAAAGAGTTTTGCTCCGTTGCGATTTTAATGTGCCGCTTGACGAAAGCGGTCATATTTTAGACGACTTCAGAATAAAAAAAACCCTGCCCACTATAGAATATTTGATACACAGCGGCGCAAAAGTTATTATAAT
>CAYJUL010000065.1:0-4133 GCA_964373345.1 uncultured Candidatus Saccharibacteria bacterium | reverse complement strand
GCCTCACGGCAACATAATAATTCCTCCCCTTCTTTTTATAAAAGGCGAGAAAACCTTTATCCAGCAAATTCTTTATGGGGGTATAAATACTGGTTCTGGGAAGATTGGCCTTGTCTGCCATCTTTTTGACATTTGACTCTCCAAGGGAAAGCAAACCAAGATATACTCTTGCTTCTCTCTCCGAAAACCCAACATTTTTTAGAATAGTATCCAGTCTCATAAAGTGACGATTATCTCGTCGCCTTTTTATTTATGGCATGGCTCTCTCTATTTGGCAAGGTTTAAAGGGAAAATCGGCGCTCGGGGACCTACGGGCATCTGCTTAAAATACATTGCGGGGAAATTCGTTGACTCTACCAAAGGCTAGCCTAAAATGCAGTTGGAACCTAAAAAACTTTATGGAGAAAGAAAGGAGGTGAAGAAATGAAGGCTTGGAAAATCAGAACACTGCTCCTTGGTATTGCAGCAATGGCCTTTTTCGCAATGGCTTGCGCTGCGTCGCTCAAAGCGCCCGATCCACAAACGCGCGTCATTTATATGAGTGCGGTCGAGTGGAAAGGCACAACCAATGTTGCCAAAGAACCGTTCCCGGCAGACGAAGTGCTGCCCGTGGGCGGCGGCTACAAACTCGTTGCGCCCAACGAAAACGGCGACTGGCAAGCTCAAACCTATCGCTGGGAGCCGGGAACCATTGTTGTTTACGAGGGCGACACCGTAACGCTGAAGATCTTTGGCGTCAACGGTGACAAGCACCCGACGGTTATAGAAGACTATGGTGTAACTTTTGAGGTTACCCGCGGCAGGCTGACCACCGTCGAGTTTAAAGCAGACAAAACAGGCATCTTCCGTTTTGTGTGCCAAGCGCACCTGCCGTCTATGACTGGCGAGATCGTCGTGCTTCCGCGCTAATATCCAAAGGCCCTCCTCAAAAAGGAGGGCCTTTTTCGTTCTCAAACACCGACGCAAACCAAAAATAATCGGTGCTCCGCCACAAGATGAGTACATAGGCAGTATTTAACCTGCAGATTAAACGCGGTTATTTTGCGCCTTGTACATTTTTTCTATTTCACTTACGGTCGTGATGTCTTCCGGATTTTTGTCATCGCGAAATCTCACGAGCCGCGGGAAGCGCAAAGAATAACCCCGTCCTCCTTCTTTGTCCACCGTAGCTTTTCCGCCAGAGGCGGATCCGCCTTTGGCGGAAGCGACGGCTGGATTGCCGGCCGTGTGCCGCGGAGAAAGAGTTATCTCGTCAGACAAAATCTCCAGCACCAAAGAAGGACTAACCCAAACATCCGGCGCTGTTTCTTTAAAAACCGCGTAATCTTTCGGCGCCTCTTTTGTTTTTATTTTTTCAATTCTCCTATGCGCTTCTCTGAACTGCTCGTCCGAAAGTCCAGTGCCGAGCCTTGAAATGGTGTAATATTTCCCGTCTTTATCCCTTACTCCCAGCAAAAATCCGCCAACGCCGAATCCGGCTCGCTTCCCTCGGCCGCGCCAAATGCCCATTACTACGCAATCAATCGTATCTAAAAGTATCTTCTTGCCTGCTCTGGCTCCGGAGAGCGCCGAGGCTCCCGCTTTAAATTTTACCCAGTGAAATCCGCGCGAACCAGCTTCATATTTAGAATTGAGGTTTTTGGCTACCAAGCCCTCCAGGTTCAAAGTTAATGTTTTTTGCAATTCTTTTTCTACGGCAATCGGATCGTCCATTAATTTTTGCTCGTTAAGATGCAGCGTGTTTTCCTTGTGCCCTGCAAAAATTTTTTCTAATATTTTGCGGCGCTCCGCAAATCTTAAATCCAAAAGAGATTTTCCGTTTAGGTATAAAACATCAAATACAAAAACTTTAAGCGGCATTTTTTTTGCCATTGCCGCAATGTCGTATTTTCTCTTTCTCTGGACCGTTTCCTGAAACGGCACGAATTGGTCCGTCTTCGGATTGTATCCGATGGCTTCCCCGTCTAAAATTGCGCTTTTAACGCTTATTTTCTTGGCCGCTTCAACTATCTCCGGAAACATAAGGGTTGTATTTTCAAGGTTGCGCGAGAAAAGAACGACTTGTTTGCCATCAATAGCCTTCTTGCCCGCCCCAGCTTTAGCGAGGGAGGAAGAACGGACGGGCCAGATATGAATGGCTATGCGAAAACCGTCCAATTTCGGCTCAACAGCAACCACGGGGCCCAATTTTTTGATAATATCTTGAGCAGTAGGTATTCTCTCCGCCAAAGAAGGCCTTATGGGTATTCCGGGCCTGGCTTTAAGGCCGGCAAGGGATTTTATGCCGGCTATTTTTACTTTTCTGGCAATAACGCCTATGTCTGCGGTAACGTTAAAGGCCCGCTCCACTTCGCTCCTTGCCGACTTGTCTTTTCGCTCCATGACAGACAACGCGTCAAGAATGGTAGCGTCCGAAAAGCCAAGCCTTAGCTTGCCCACCGGAATTCTAACGATATATTTTGCGGAACGAGCGTCCAATTCGCTCAATAACTTTGCCGTCTTGGTGATTTTTCTTTCCTGGCTTCCGCTGCCTGACTCCAAAGCGATTTCCATTAATTTACCGTACGCTTCTGATACGGATACCGCCCCTCCGCCCGTTCTTCTCTTTCCTCTTATTTGGGCAACAACGTCCCCAAGATCTCCTTTCTCTTTATAAAACCTGTTTATTTCCGCAGGCTCTCGGTTAAAGGCTTTGGCCAAAATCTGAATCATCAGTTTTTCTGCAAGGTTAAATTCGATGCCCCGAAAAGAAGGTACCAATTTGCCCAAAACCAAATAACATATTTTATCTATATCTTTTTCTCCGGCCTCGCGAAACAATTCGGCTAAAATCACCGTAATTTCGTTTCGCGAAGACGTTTTTTCCAGCCTCTCTAAAAATTCGGCCAATTTGAAAAACTGCATGGTGTTTCAATTAAACTTTTGCTGAAATTCTTGATCGGCCTTATATGTTACGCAGCCTAGGCATAAATCGCCACGACCGCAGAAAATTTTAAAAGCCTTCCGGGACGGCAATACGGAAAGAAAATATTTTAAATCCGCGGCGCGGCGGATAAGCCACCCTAAAACGCCGTAAAGCCTGACGGGTCCGAGACTAACGGCGGCCCAGCGCGAACCTATGGCAATAACCGTTGCGGGCTTTTGCGGCTGATATTTTTTCAAAGGCTTTCCCCTAATGACGGCCGCTATATTTTCCGCCGCGCTTTTTCCGTCCCAAATGGCAGTCTGCGCCAGGCCCGCATAAGAAGTTGACGCTCCGTCGCCTATAACAAAAACCCGTTCTTGACCTCTTGGCCGAAGATGCTCGTCAACTTCTACCCTGCCGTACTTATCAAAGAAAAATTCTTTTATCTTGCCATATAAATCATTGGGCCTTACGCCGGCTGTCCATATTACGGTGTCCGCTCTAAAAGTTACGCCGCGCAAAGAAATCTCTTGGGCTTCTTCGCTGGTCATCGGACGATTGGTGAAAACGTTAACTCCCAAAGCCCGAAGGCGCTGGGAAATTTTTTCCGATACGACGACAGGCATCGTGGGCAATATGCGCGAAGCGGCCTCAATAAGTTCTACCGTAACGAAGGACGGATCTATTTTGTATTTTTGCGCCAAGAGTTTTGCGTGATCGCTGATCGCGCCGGCCACGCTCACGCCGCTAGTGCCTCCGCCAACCACGACGAAATGCAGACGACAAACATCTTCTTCCGCATCATCGCTTTTTTCCGTACAACGCTTAAACATCTCATATATATGTTTTTTGAGCCGCAGAGCGTCTCGTATTGATTTTAGTCCGAAAGAAAATTCTTTAAGACCCGGTATCGGGAAATAAGCCGTTTCCGATCCAAGAGCCAGAACCAAATAATCATACCCGTATTCCTTTCCGGAGGAACCGTATACTGTATGTGCGTTTAGGTTGACGCCGGTTATTTTGTCATGAACAATCTCAACCGACTTTTTATGAAAAATTTCCGCCAGCGGAATGCAAGCCTCTCTCTCAAAGCGGCCCGTAATTACGTTATGCAAAGACGGGGTGAACTCGTGGCACGGCTTATCGCTAACAACATATATCTTAAAATCCTTTGGCATTTTGCGGCACAAGCGCAAAGCGCAGGCAATCCCTCCGAATCCGCCGCCGA
>CAYJUL010000064.1:1823-4231 GCA_964373345.1 uncultured Candidatus Saccharibacteria bacterium | reverse complement strand
CGACGGATACGGCATTCTGGCAACTAATCCAGCCCGAAAGAAAACCCTGATTATCCTCCACTCTTAAACTCGGGCGGTAAGCGCCTGATACGGAATAAGTATGAGGGAGATTAAAAGAGCAGTTGTCAACGCCGCACCCGGGAAGGCGCGGCGGATCCGCGCTGCCGTCGCCCCAAGACCAATACCACCAGGAAAGCGCGCCATCATCTTGAGCGCCGCCCGAAAGCGTAAAGGTTTTTTCCTGTCCGACGGCCGCGCTCAAGGGCACAACGTTGCATGAAACCGCTTGAGGGGGATTGTTCCTAATACAACTACTCGCCACCTCAATTAATCCCAGCGCATTGACGCATACGCTTTTTGCGCTCGTCAGCGTAGCAACGGTAATAAAGGCCGGCGGCGCCGGTCCTATCTCGGTTGTCGGCGCCGGAGGCGAAAAAGCAATGTATAGTGGGCTGGCCGACAGTTGACTTAAAAGCACGAAATTTTCTACGCTTATATCCTCAACTATGCCGTCGGTCAACGGATCGTAACTTAAATTACCGTCGTCATCCAAATCGGCATACAAAATATAATGATTATTTTCAGCAAGCGTAAAATAAATTCCGTATCCGAAAGGTATCTGGCCTTCAAACTGCTGGGCAGCCAAAGCCAGCTCTTGGGCGCGTCGTATGTCTTGCGCCAATTTATGCGGGGAGCGCTGCAAAGCAAGCTGACGCCTGCCGGCGTCCCAATTCGGCATAATCAAAGAACTAAGCAAAACAATAATCGCCGTGACTACGCTAAGCTCGATTAAAGTAAACCCCGTAGTAGAAATGCGACTAGTTTCTTTTTGCATTGGATTCGCTTACATGAATAATTCCCAATACCAGTCTATAATCTGCTGGCTCCACAATAAACCCATAACGGTTCCCGCGATTAAAAATGGGGCAAACGGAACTTCGGATTTCATGCTTTTCTTTTTAAGGACGACGAGGGCGACGCCGGCTAGGGCTCCCGACAAAAAAGCCAAAAACATGGCAACGACAATGCCGGGCCACCCCAGCGCCAAACCCATTAAAAAAGCTAATTTTACATCGCCACCCCCCATCCATTTGCCCTTTGAAAATAAAACGATCGCGCCGAAAAATGACGCGGATACAATGGCCATCAGCAATGGGTTTGTCAAAATGTTTAAGCTACCGTTTCCAAAATTCCACAAATCAAACTGCAGGCGCCATTGGGCGCTAAAAAATTCATAGATTCTATAAATAAGCGCCGCTCCTATGGCCGGAAAAATAATTTTGTCCGGAATGATGTAATGTTTTAAATCGTAAACAAAGATAATAACCATCAGGCTTGCCAAAATCCAGTGATAAAACAGCCAGCCAAGCCTGATAAGCCCAAGCTGCCAATGGCCTGCCAAAAAAAGAGGAACAAAATGCGGATACGCTATCCATAGCAATGCGGTAAACAAAACGCCGGTCGCCGCCTCCACGCACGGATACTGCCATGAAATTGGTTTTCGGCAATACATGCACCGGCCGCGCAATAAAATAAAGCTTAAAACCGGAATCAAGTCTTGCCAGCTTAACTGGTGACGACAGTTGGGGCAACGCGACCGCGCAAACTCCCCTTTCCCACCGAGGAGGGATTCGCCGGTGTGCAGACGATGAATAACCGAATTCAAAAAACTGCCGACAGCCAATCCCAGCAGAAACCCGACCAAATATAATAAAAGAGGGATGCTAACCATCACTTTTTATTATAAACGATTCGCCGCCGGACGCAAAATTAACAGCAGGGGTTAACAGCGGGGGTCGGACCCCCGTAATTTTAGCAATCTTACTGTCGAATTCCAACCAAAGCGCCGCCCAACGGCGGCGCTTTATGCTTTATGATTGATTCAAGAAACGCGTGCTAGAAGCAACTTGCCAGCGTTACCCGAGGAGTAGCGTCTGTTCCATCGTTAACGGTGTCATCGTCACAAACTGCGGCGTTGCCGGCGTGAGATGCCGTGTAATAACAAATGTTGGCGCAGGTTCCGCAGGGAGGCGTATCTTCCAGTGTGGCGAAAGCGCAAAAACTCTGAGTATTTCCGGTGTTATCTCTCCACACGTAAGTGTTGTTGCCCGGATCATCCGGAACGTTGGGCATATAATCCGTGCCGGCGGTGTTTTCAATAACCGAAGGCCAGGAGGCATAAGCGTCGTAGGCCGAATCATCTCCATACACTAATTCCTGGGCCGAAATAATTTGACGCATATCGGCCATCCTTCTTGCATCTCTGGCTTTTGCCCTGGCAGTGCCCATAGAAACCAAAACGATGGAGGATAAAATGCCAATGATGGCGATAACCACCAAAAGCTCGATTAAGGTAAAACCTTTCTGTTTTCTCATGGTTATAGTAATAACTTTTAATATCTCATACA
>CAYJUL010000064.1:0-1723 GCA_964373345.1 uncultured Candidatus Saccharibacteria bacterium | reverse complement strand
TATACGCCGCTCAATTGGTACAACGGTAACAGGACCGCGGCAACCACAATGGCAACCACGCCTCCCAAAAATAGAATAAGAAACGGCTCAATTAAACTTAAAAGGCTATCCATGTTCCTTGTAACCTCTCCCTGATAAAAAACAACCATGTTTTTAAGAGTTCTGTCCAAAGAGCCGGATCGCTCGCCCACATATACCATTTGAGTGAACATTGCCGGAAAAAACTCTGGATGCTGGCGCAAAATAGAACTAATGGTTTCTCCACGCCTTACGCCGTCGCGAGCCATAAAAACAATTTCTTTATAAACTACATTGCCTATAACATGTCCTGAAAATTCAAGGGCCTGCGCAATGGGCAGACCTCCGATTATAAGCGTAGAAAGATTTTCCGCGAAGCGCGCCAGATAAATTTTCTTGGCCAAATCTCCCGCAAGCGGCGCCCTGAGCATCAAATAATGAAAAACCTTTTTGCCTTGCGGCGTCTTAAGGCGCTCGATTACAACGGCGCCAGCGGCAAATAATAACAGCGTCAAAACTAACCACCATGCTCTTGCAAAATCTGAAACAGCTATAACTATTTTTGTGGGCAACGGCAACTCCGTCTCGGTCTCGGCCAAAATCTGGGTAAGATTTGGGAGAACGAAAAAAATCATCAGAATAAAAACGGCTATGGCCACCATGACGATCATTGCCGGGTAAATAAGCGCGCCCTTCATTCTGGACTGAAGGGTGTATTCCCTTTCAAGATGGTCTGCCAAATATTCCAATATCTCGGACAGCTTGCCGGACGACTCGCCAGACCTTACCATGTTGACGAAAAAGGGATTAAAAACTTTTGGAAAGCGGCTTAGGGCGTCTGATAAATAAGATCCTCCCTCAACTTCCTGGGCAATGCTTAAAATTTTCTCTCTAAAATCGCGGCTGCCCGTTTGTTCCGCCAGGGCCCGCAAGGCCTCCACCAGACTTACTTCGGACTTAAACATAATGGCAAGCTGACGGGAGAAAAGCACCACATCTCTCAGGCCTGTTTTCTGAAAAAGAGTCAGTTGTTTTGCGTAAAAGGGCAAAGACTCCGCGGAAATATATGTTACGTAAAGGCCGTACTTTTGAATGCTCAATAAAGCCGTATCCTTGGAGGATGCCTCAACAACACCGCTTTGGGTCTGACCGTCTTTTGTGCGCGCCTGATAATTAAAACGCATATTATCTTCGCACCAAGGCCCTTAATTCTTGGGGGTTAATGGAATAATTAAACGCGTTTTCCGGGGTAACCTCTTTGTTGCGAACCAAATTGGCTAAAGCCCTGTTTAAAGAAATCATACCGAGTTCCGCCGAGGTTTCTATTACCAAGGGCAGTTCGTGAATTTTATTTTCTCTGATTAAATTAGCCACTGCGGGGGTATTCATCATAATCTCGCAAGCCGGTATTAAACCGCCTCTTATTCTGGGCACGAGACGCTGGGAAATAACTCCGAAAAGCGACCCGGATAACTGGGCGCGTATCTGCCCCTGCTGATCCGAAGGAAAAGAATCAACTATGCGATGCACCGTCTGGGACGCGGAATTAGTATGCAGCGTCGCAAAAACGAGATGTCCGGTTTCGGCGGCGGTAATGGCAATAGACATGGTTTCGGCGTCCCTCATCTCGCCAAGCATTATAACATCGGGGTCTTGCCTGAATGCGGATCTTAGCGCCCCGGCAAAAGAAGTTGTGTCTTGGTAT
>CAYJUL010000063.1:0-4368 GCA_964373345.1 uncultured Candidatus Saccharibacteria bacterium | reverse complement strand
TTTTGGCGCCGGGGGGAAACTCGGAAGCGGGAACATTAAAATAAACGCGTGAATCGGCTTTAGCAACTGAAATTCCTGTAAATAAAATAGCTATGCCAACTGATATTATTTGATACTTATAGATATTCATTGATATTTATCGTTTTGCTTGGCGCGGTATATCGCCGATATAAAGTTTTGGAGCTTAAGAGAGGCTTTTTGAGAATATTTAATATAATCCAGATAGCTTTCATTGTTTACTTTATTTCTTTCCTTTAAGATTTCTAACCAATGTTCGGTAGATTCAACCAAAGAAGCTCTGGCAGTATAGAAAAATTTTATCTTATCCAAATAATGATAACGGCTGTATCCCTCGGCTATATTAGCGCCAAAAGAATCGGTTGCCTGGATAAATTGGTCGCCCATAATCTTCTTATCTTGCCAATCCAAATTCTGATAAATTCTCCAGGCAATACCAGATAATTCTCTTGCAAGTCTATAAACATCTAAATCTTTTAATTGGATGTGCTTTTTCTTATTTTCAGACATAAAATATCATAAATATCACTCTGGTATCAATTAGTATCAATGGGTATCAATGAGTATCAATTAATATCAATCGGATTATTCGGTCCAATAATACATCAATATGCTGATATCCTGAATGTCAATCGCTCCGTCCCTATTCAGATCGTAGGGCTCGCGCGGCTTGTCCCACCAGTAAAGCATCATGCTCAAATCTTGAACATTTACTTTGCCGTCGCAGTTAAAATCAATAGTCGGACATGGCGGCGCGGGCTTGGCGGGTATAAAACGACGGGGCTGGTATGCTCCTCCGCTGCCGGGATAAGGCGCGGCGACCGCCTCCGGAGTGGTCGTTGCCGCCGCTGATCCGAAAAGAGCGAAAGAGCCAGATCTTACGGTGGAAAAAGTTACGGTATTGCTTGAGGTGTTAACCGTGCTTCCGGAAATCGCCTGCCACGCGGTGTCCGACGCTCCCCAAACATAGCCCGCGATATTGCTCTCGGAAACGGAGCTGGCGTCCGAATCATTATAACGCAAAGTAATGGTTATGGCGCTGTTCGTAGAAACAAGGCTTGCGCCAGAAGAAAGCACATAAAACAGGAAGTCGTATGTTTTTCCGATAAAACTCTTGCCCGACGGCGCCGGCTTATTCGTATCAAAAAAACCGTTAGCGTATGAGTTGGCAAAAAGACGCACGCTCTCGGTGTAAAAATTGGCTGGAAATGAAAAGTCAACGGCTAAGCCGTTGCCATTCGTAAAAGAGGTATAACTCCCGCCGGCGATGGTAAAATCCCGCGTCGCGTGACTCTCGGCGCCGGTCACATTTTCGTCGTCATCCAAAACGGAAGAACATTGATTGTCCGCCGAAAAGTCTATTAGAAAATCGCCGTCGTTATCCCCGCCGTCGTTGCAGTACGCCTGGCGCCACGCAACGCTTATGCCTATGTCAGCGGAAAGGTCTGCAAAAACGTCCGGAATGAAACCCAAAACCAAAAGCCGGACTAAAAAAATGGGTATAACTAGTCGCAATAAAACGCTCATTAAACATCATTTTCTATTGGGGTTGTTTCTTTTGCCGCGTTTTCTTAGAACTCTGCTTGCCCGCCGCCTTCAGCTGGACATTAAAATTGAAGAATCGTTTCGCGACAGTAATCAGCATGGCCAAGATTATTATTCCGCCCGCGAGCCTGACCCATGGTCCGTAAAGGGCATAAAGCGATAAAGCCCTGTAATAAAGCCCCATCCATATGTTGGCGGGCACCACTGTGAACCAAATCTGGGCGGCGGCGGCAACCCGCACGGCAGAAATTCCCGCCTCCGTGCGCTGTATCGGATGGGCTTCAAGATAGGCAAAATATTTGCCGGGTTTCGCGTCAACCGGAAGATCAAGCCTTACTCCAACCGGTTTTACCTCTTTCGGCTCAAGGTCAAAATCCGGCGGATCAAAAGAAAACCACCCGGCAGGCGGTCTTAATCCCTTACTCTCGTCTAATTCTTGGTAAGCGTGATACTCAACCGAGAGCGCGTATCCCGAAAGCTGATCTCCGGTATTAATGACCGCTACCGGCGGCAAAGTATAAATTACTCCGGGCTTTAACGGCTGGTCAACTATTATTTTGCCCGTGCCAACGCCGACGCCAATGCTTGCGAGCCCCTTCGCCAAAGGAAAAACCAACCCAATGCCAATAGTTAAAAATACGCCCCAGAATAGGACCCAATTTTTATTCATAAAATTATAGATCCGGCCCCGTCCTAAACGCTATCCGCTAAACGCTGTCTTACGGCGCAACCGCCTGCAATGTCACGTCTGTGCTCTGCTGGCTAGTTGTGGCGCTGGAAGTTCCCATCAGAATTTCCAGATGCAAATCCGGTGAGGCCCCTGCCGCAACGCTTGGTTCGTAAGTCAGATAAGAGGTAAGAAGCGCGTTCCAATTTGAGCCGTCATCCGTTGAAAATCTATGCCTGTATGCGTCAGCTCCGGGCGTACCTGAAACCAAGGTCCATGAGGCGCTATCGTACCCCTTGATATTTATCTTTTCCGTGGCGTTACCGTTGTTCTCGGGTCTTTGTTCGTCGTTTAAAGAACCCGGGGTCGTATCTCTTGTCGCAGCCGCGGCCAATGTGCCGTAAGCTACGCTTCCGTCTTGGACCGTAACGGAAAAGCTCTGAAAGGTAACCGTGGCTGAAACGGTGGCCGTAGTGGCGGCGAAAAGCCAGCCGTTGTCAAAAACGCCAAGAGCTCCGGTCTCTTCTTCGGCCCATCGGGCAAAACCGGCCATTCCTCCGACGACAACCAAGCTTACGAGGCCGAGTAACGCTAAATCGGTATAAAAACTTTTCATTTGTTATTGATTAATTATAATCTCTGCTAATTTTCGACCTTTCTTGATGTCTATTAATATTCTAGCTTGATTCCAAGTTTCTCTGCAACAAGATGAAGCCATTTTTCATGCCTATCAACTTTATGACCAACATTACCATTTCCTGAAAATAAGTATCCGCTTTCTTGGCATAGGAATCTATGGCGGTTTGAAGCTCGTCAAAACCGGTCCTTAAGTCCTGCACATTATTCCCTAACTCATTCATTCTATCGTCAAATTCCTTAAGCGTTACTAACTTCACTAAATCATCTTTCGTGGGGAAAACTTCTTTTTCGGCCTCAATTATTTTTTCGATATCTTTATCCGTAAGCATACTGCTGGGTTTATTATACCACAAATTAAAAAAAGGGGGGGGCAAGGGGGGGGTGTGGATAACTCTAAGAACGGGGGTTATAATTTTAAATTCTCAATTTCTAATTTTAAAACAATTTTTAATGATTTAATTTCTAAACTTTTTCCTTGCCATTCAGTGAGGCTACAATCTTAGAAAAAATCATGGTTAGCTCTTGGGCTTCCTGCCACAATTTTCTACACTCCTGAGATTTTGCGGGAACCGCTTTCGTCATCATTCGCAGCCAATGCTTTGTTTCATTTGCTTCTTTCTTTGCAATATATATCTTGTTTCTAAAGTCTTTTTTTGAGCTGGCCTGATTAGCTTCCATATAGTTGGCTCCGACGCTCGTGCCAGAGCGCACTAATTGGCTAATAAGCGGTCTGGTGACGACATTTTGTTCAACGGTTTTACAAAACTCAATAACATTTTCTCCAAACTTCGCCGTCCTCTCCTCAAGATCATATTTAAGCGTTTTAGTCATTAGAAATTGTTTAAAAATTAAGAATTAGAAATTAGAAATTAAGGGTTACGGCTGTACCGCCTGCAAGGTCAAACTCGCGTCCTGCGTGGCAGAACAAGCAGTGCTTAAGGGCGCCATAAGTTCCAGATGCAAGTCTGTGGTGGCGCTTTGGGCAACGCTTGGTTCAAAGGTTTTGTAAGAGGTGGAAAGAGCCGTCCAGTTGGCGCCGGCATCCGTTGAAAACCTGTGCCTGTATTCGTCAGCTCCCGGCGTTCCTGAAACCAAGGTCCACGGACAAGCGGTATTGTATCCTCTGATATTAAAGGTTTCTGTTCCTGTGCCGTTATTGGTAACTAGCTGTTCGTCGTTTAAACTGCCCGGAGTCGTGTCTTTGGTACCACTAGATCCCATGCCCCCATAAGCGATGGTTCCGTCCGACACGGTTAAAGAAATGGTTTTCGCCAAATCAAAAACATCCCTGCCGAACACGCCGTCGTTTACGCCCGTGTTTTCATAATAAGTTCCGTAGATGCGCTCGTCCGACATCATGTTTAAATAAACTCTCAGCAAATTAGTGTCGGTTCTGGCGCTCAATGGCTGTTCCTCGCCCCACGTAGTCATACCGTCCTGCGATCGCTTGTAATACGCGGCCATCGCGCCAGTGGGCGTTGTGCCGCGCAAATAAGCCG
>CAYJUL010000062.1:0-4377 GCA_964373345.1 uncultured Candidatus Saccharibacteria bacterium | reverse complement strand
ATAAATTCCGCAAAGAAAGTCTATCTCTTCGTCGCAGGGGTAGGGAGAAATAAATACGCTTTTCTGAAGCGGGTAAAAACCCATTAATTTTAGCTTCTCTCTAAACCCCTCTCTCGCCCATTTATTTTTAACTGGGATGTCGAAAAGTACCAATCGCCAATAACCATCCCAGTCTGCCGACGATTTCAGCTTAAGATTCTTAAACGACAGACCAAGCACTTTTTGTTCTCCCCTCTCCGTAAGTTGAAGCGTATTCCCCCCGCCGGAGTTAGATCTTATAAAACCTCTCTTTTTCAACGAGCGCATAGCCTCTTTAAACCCTTCTTTTTCAAAATAGCTTCGATGCCTTTTATTTCGGCCAAAAGCGGCAAATATGTTGGGGGCAACAGCCGCGACTGTTAACAGTCCGCCGACAGCAAGTAGCACCAAAAGCGATTTAGCCATAAAAATAGAGGCTTCTTTTGACTTTCTTTTTAGGTCTTTTTTAAATTCATCCCTCCTCGTAAACCGCTCTATGTCTTCCCACTCCTCTTTGAGGTTCTGGATAAGAAAGTCATTATTTGCCCTTAGGGCATTCTTTAATTTTATCTCTCTTTTACGCTTATACATATACGCCATATAGTTAGTACTGCCCTTTCCTTAATTAATGGCATATGCCAGTAATTAAGGAAAGGGCATATGTTAATTAAAATAGCTTCGTCTGCTCTCTGTCTAATGCTTCATTTACCAAGCGATCGGCTTCTTTATTTTTCTCGCGGGGCACATGGGAAAAGCTAATTTTACCAAAATCCATTTTAAGGTTCCAGATTTTTATGAAAAACGGGAAGAGGCGCTCTTCCTCGATCTTATATTCACCGTTAAGCTGTCGGACCACAAATTCGCTATCCGCATTCACTTCCACCGATATTTTCTTTGTTTTCTCCTTTCCCAAAAGAGCTTTCGTTTTGGCAAGGGCCGAAATCACAGCCCGGTATTCGGCCTCATTGTTGGTCGCCTCCCCTATCGCTTCACCGTAGCCTTTGATTGTGCGGCCGGATGCATCTTTTATGACTACTCCAATAGCCGCGGGGCCGGGGTTTCCCCGAGCACCGCCATCAGTATAGATTATGATTTTTTCTTTAAACATGGCCGTTATTTAAGTAGCCGATCTGGCGTAGCCAATAGTCATTTTCCCACTCCCACAATATTTTAGCAGCCACGAAGGCCTTAATGTCTTTATAAAGGTAAGAAAACTCTCTAAGCTCCACTTCGCCCACAAGATCTCCCCACTCATGCGTATCAGCGACGCAGTGTAGAGCGCCATTGCTTTTGCCATTTCTTATCTTAGACCTGCCTCCCTTTTCACGCATAGTAGCGCTACATTTTTTACACACCCTGTGCTGATTTACCCGCAGAATCCACCGAGTTTGTACGTCCGAAGGGAGCGATAATTGCTTTTTTATCGGAAATTCCTGAAGCGCCGACAAATAGGCCGCAGTCTGCAAATTGTACTCTGGGTAGAAGCCGGTAGAAGTTTTAATGTCCAAAACCCCGAATTTGCCGTCTACCGTAGCCAAGGCATCAACCGTCCCGGCGTAGCGGTGGCGCGAAGACCAGATCTGACGCTCGATAAATTCCGGATGAAATAATATCTTCTTTTCGATGTTATAAGCCTGAAACGCTTCGGCCGATGGACGAATTTCTTCCGGTATTTGAACCTCCTGCCCGGTAGCTAATTTTTGCAAGGTACTATGCACCAAACTTCCCTCTGCGGCTGATTTATTTTTTACCTCTTCGGCAGATGAGAAGCTATCCATCTCTCTAAAAAATCCCTCCAGGGCGGGTTTGGACTTGATATCTAAAATTTTAGTAACGCGCGGGTACCAGATACCGGCAATTTCATAGCCATTGGCGCCTTTAAATTCTTCCGCATTTTTATACCACATGCTATCTTTTCTTTAGAGCTTCCAGTCCCGGTAATTTTTTACCGGCTAAAAATTCAAGCATGGCTCCCCCGCCGGTAGAAACGTGGTCAAAGCCGCGAAGCAGGTGGTACTTGCGTAGAATCGCAATAGTATCGCCGCCTCCCACAACTGTAAACGCATTTGAGCGCGCAAGTGCGCGCGCGACGGCTTTAGTCCCTTCGGCGAATTCAGGAATTTCTGCATGCCCCAAGGGGCCGTTCCAAATAATTGTCTTTGCTTGGCGTAGCAGAGCTAAAAATAGGCGTATTGTTTTCGGTCCTACGTCCTCAAATCCCGCACTCCCGTTATCTGCGCCATCTAGCGGAAGAATGATTTTTTTATTTCCTTTCCGGGTACGCTTGCGTAGCATCTCATTCGCGATCGCTCCACCCACAAGAATTTTGTCCGCATTTTTCAGAAAGTTACGGACAACAGGGAGTTTTGTCTCCAGTTTCGCTCCGCCGATTACCACTATCAGCGGTCGTGCCGGATTTTTTAATATGCCCCCCAGTACCATTACCTCTTTTTCAAGACGCAATCCCGCATACGAGGGTAAAAGCGTTGCTAAAGCAGCTACCGAGGCCTCCCTTCGATGCGAGTTCGCAAACGCATCATTAATATAAACCTGCCCCCAGTCGGCAAGACGGCGCGCAAAAGACGCACTATTTTCAAGTTCTTCCGGCCAGAAGCGAATATTTTCAAAAAAGACGATCTTGCTGGAATCTAAATGCCTGCGTATGCTTCTTTTATCGAGCGGATCGGACAAAAATAATACCTTCCGTTTTAGCATTTTTTCTAACTGGCGCGCGACTGGCCTTAGACTTAACTTATTGTCTCGTTTCCCTTGCGGCCTGCCAAGATACCCAATAATGCGAACGCGTGCTCCGCGACGGAGTAAATACCGGATCGTCGGCAGGCCAACCAGAATACGTAAATCATCAACAATCCTTCCATTTCTTACTCCCAAATCCAAATCAGCGCGCACGATGACACGCGTTCCTTTTTTTATCGGAGCATCTTGCAGGGTGCGAAGCCGCATCCCGTTAGAAGTTTATTTCTCTCATTATGAATAGATTGAATTACTTTTACTGGTTACTCCCCGAGGAATGATGCGATCCATACTTCTAACGGGACGCATCATCTTAAATTAGCCACTTGTTTTACCATGCTGTTAAATTCTCCCGGACGTAGACTTGCGCCACCCACAAGCGCTCCCTCCATTTTACCTTCACGCAAAAAGGCAACGATGTTTTTTTCATTCACCGACCCGCCATATATTACGCGTACAGCTCCAGCAACTTTGGTCCCGTAAAGGCCGGCAATAACTTTGCGAATATATACCATCGCACGAAAAGCATTATCAGGAATATCGGGTTTTGCGCCGGGCATTGTAGAGATCGCCCAGATAGGCTCATAAGCGATAGTAAGATTTTTCAGGTGATTCTTTTTAACCTCCTTAAGTGCTTTTTTTATCTGCTCGCCCAGAAGAGCCGGGATCTCTTTGCCGCTTCTTTCCCTTTCTCCGACGCAAAGAATCGGACTCATGTCATGCCCGAGCAAAACCCGAATTTTTTTGTTGATAAGATCATCCGTCTCTCCGAGATGCAACTTCCGCTCGGAATGTCCGACAATAACATACTGAACTCCGAAATGCTTCAACTGGTGCCACGATACCTCGCCGGTGTAAGGGCCGATATCCCCCCAAAACGCGTCCTGTGCCCCGAGTTTGATCTTCTTTACGACTTTCGCGACCGGGGCGAGAAACGGAAAAGGCGGGGCAATTACCACCTCGACATTTCTGAATTTACGTATTCCGAGCTCAATTTTTTTTGCAAGCAAAACCGCCCGCCCGGGAGAGTCGGGGTTTGCCTTCCAATTGGCGATGATTAACGGCTTTACCATATTTTAGAAGCAAATTTAGACGCAAGCTGTTACGCAACCGCAATTTGCGTTTATTTTTGCGCCAGCGTGGCGTTTTATTTTGCATCTATGCCTTAATCTTTCTCAAAAACTTTGCTGCCGCCTCGGGGCTAATGGTTGATATCTCAATTCCCGTGCCGATTTCAAACCCGGCCCAAATCGCGGTCTTTGGCAAGATCTCAAAATGCCAATGGTAGTGATGAAACTCCTTCAGGCCTCCGGTCGGGGCAGTATGCAAAAAAAAGTTATAATCCGGATCTTTAAGCCCTTTGAAAAATTTGGCAAGCACTGTACGCAGAGAGTTGGCCAGCAAAAAACGATCTTTTGACGAAATCTCCTCAAAGTGGGAATTATGTTTTTTGGGATAAATCCTTGCCTCAAACGCGGTTTTGGAAGCAAAGGGCGCCAAGACCGCGAAAGATTCGTTCTCATATATTAAGCGCTCTTTAACTTTTAGTTCGTAACGCAGTACCAAACAATGCACGCACGTCTTATTTTTATGGAAAAAGTCAGC
>CAYJUL010000061.1:0-4386 GCA_964373345.1 uncultured Candidatus Saccharibacteria bacterium | reverse complement strand
TGAAGAAATTTATATTTTTTACCGCCGTTCTTTGTGTATGGTTTTCTGCCGTTTCTTTTGGATTTGCCCAAGGTATTATTTTTTCAAAAACGTTGCGACTTGGTTCATCGGGGCCAGAAGTAAAACAATTGCAGGAATTATTAAAAACCATGCCGGGTATCTATCCAGAGGGTATGGTGTCGGCATACTTTGGAAAATTTACCGAAAAAGCAGTTAAAAGATTTCAGGAAAAAAATGGCATTGAACCGGTTGGCATTGTGGGACTGAAAACCCGTGTGAAACTCAATAATCTTGCGAAACCAAAAACCGATACAGCCAATACCATTACAACCCCAAAATCGGTGACTCAACCAAGCGTCACGAGTCCCAAAATTGAACGAGAGCCGAAAATCGAACAGAGCACAATAGGGGCACAAAGATTGCCATTTGATACAGAACTTAATGAACTGGCACGGGAGATTACGGTTGTCGCGGGTGATGGCCGACCAATTAATCCAGAACGCTATACGCACCTCAAGAGTCGGCTTAATTTAATACTTGCCGCGAGAGTTGATAAAGAAAGAATTCAAAAACTATTGGTTATGCTTGAGACAGTGAATCCGCATAATGTAGTTTCCGCGCCAGCACCGACGCCGCAACCACAACCAAGACAACCGGAACCTGAACCACTAAGAATAGCCGAATCACAGGCGTGGGTTCCGGATGTCTTAACTCAACCAGTGCCCAAAGGCGCTTCTCAAACACGGCTGGTGCTTCCCGCTCCAATAAATAGAATATTGCTCAAAACCCTCGGGACTTTCGGCGCACACCAAGGGTCTCACATTGAAGGACTGGATCATGAGTGGATAGGAATTAAAAACGATGCACCCATTGGCAGTTGGGGCGATGGCATCGTAACGAGAGTTGGATCAGAGAAAGTTGTTATAAACTTCGGCGATGGTTTGTTGGGAGAGTATATGGAAATCATAACGCCGCTGGTTAAAGTTGGCGACACGGTAAAGGCGGGACAGCCGATCGGATATGGAAGAGCGCTCGTAAGAGACCCCGGATATCAAAGCGGAGAATTTGTTCTTGGTGATGCGCACCGGCGGGACGGTATAAGTTCCTGGGTCGCCCATGGCGGTGTAGCAGTTTCTCCCTTTGATTATTTACAGGACACGGCAAAACAGGAACTGATTGCCGCCTTTACCAAAGAAGTTATAGAACCATACATTGCCAAAGGACAAACGATAGAAACGATAACGCCGTGGGAGCCGTATCTAACCAACCCGATGTTTCTCCATAAGCACCATAAAGGAACGCTCGTGGGAGAATGGCTTCTTTCGAATAAGAAATGGGCTGAGAAAAATCCCGCATCCTACGAAGTAATTACTTTTCTCAAACCAGCGCCAACAAAATATTATCCCCGCCAGCGCGCTATGGGCATCAGCTCGGATGTTGCCACTGACCGGCTGATAACTTATTTTGGAGGTGACGTAGACATTGACTATGTAGGAAAAAAATTTAGTATTGCCACCGATATAGGAATGCTTCGAGGCATATTTGAACTAGACGAATCTGGACCGCGAGCTAAATTCAAAACCGAATACAAATTCGGCGTCTATCCCGAGTCGTTTTCAGAAAACGCTCTCATCTATACTGAACGCCAGCCAATCGGAATACGGCAAGACGCGGTTAACCTCGGCATGATAGAAAAAATGTAGTAAGAAATATATAGTCCCATCCGGGGAGCCCAATTGATAAAATAGCGCCTTTATTGGACTTGGTGAAAATTTTATAAAACCGTTTAAAAACGGTACTACGATTGCGTTTTCTACGGTTTTGCCGTATAATTTATCTTGATATATTGTAGTGTCAGATAAAGTGGCCAGAGGCCGTTTTTATTTGCCCGTTTGTGGATCCCGTTAGAGACCGCGGTCGCATAGATCTTGTGGTAGCTACGGGAAAAGTGCGGGGCGCGCCATTATTACTATAATTTGTGATAGGTCGCGATTTCCGCGACCCATCTCTAACGGGATGGAGATACGTAACATAGCAATTATAGCCCATGTCGACCACGGCAAAACGACCCTTACCGATGCGCTTATGCGACAGACCGGAGTTGCGGCAGAAGGGGTTTCCATGGATTCCAATGCGCTTGAACTTGAGCGCGGCATTACGATTTATTCCAAAAATGCCGCCATTTTCTACCAGGGTACAAAAATAAACATTGTGGATACTCCGGGGCATGCTGATTTCGGTTCGGAAGTGGAGCGGGTGCTCCGCTCCATCGATTCGGTGCTTCTCGTTGTTGACGCCCAAGAGGGCCCGATGCCGCAGACCCGTTTTGTTTTGAAAAAATCCCTGGAACTCGGATTGAAGCCTATTGTGGTGATTAATAAGATTGATAAGCCGGCAGCCGATCCCGCGCGATGCGAAGAATCTGTTCTGGAACTTTTTCTGGAGCTTGGCGCGTCCGAAGCCCAGGCGGACTTTCCGGTGGTTTATGCGAACGGACGCGCGGGAATCGCCAAAAAGAATTTGCCCGACGCTTCCGATGATTTATCTCCGCTTCTGGACACGATTCTGGAGCATGTTCCTTTGGCGTCTTCTCCGGAACGCACCGAACTTCCGCTTCGGCTGCAGCCGTTTAATTTGGGATATGACAATTTTCTAGGGCGTCTGGCTGTTGCGCGAATTTATGAAGGGAAAATTTTCCCGGAGGCGGGTGTTTTTGTAAAAAAGCCGTCGGGAGAAGTCAAGCGGGGAAAAATAACCAAGATTTTTACTTTTGAGGGTCTGGAGAGAAAAGAATCAATGGAGGCGGGCGCCGGAGACATAGTTTTGGTAGCAGGGTTGCCCGATATCTATATCGGCGATACCGTTGCGGCACGGGAAGATGCAGAAATGCTTCCGGCTATCGCGGTGGACGAGCCGACGATTGAACTTAGGTTTTTGCCCAATAACTCCCCATTCGCCGGCCGAGAAGGAAAATACGTTACTTCGCGCCAGATCCAGGAGTATCTGCGCCGCGAGCTTGAAGTAAATGTGGGCCTGCGGATTGATTTTTCTTCGTCGGAATTTTTCAAGGTTTCCGGCAGAGGAGAGCTGCATATTGCGATTCTTCTGGAAAATATGCGAAGAGCCGGTTACGAACTTCAGGTTTCCCAACCGCGCGTCATAATCCACGAAGAAAATGGCGCAAAGACCGAGCCGTTTGAGGAAGCCATCATTGATATTCCGCCGGAGTTCCAGGGTGTTGTGATCGAGCGTCTTGGCACCCGCGGCTTTCTTCTTAAAAAAATTGAAACACACGCCGAGATGCTGCGTATGTCGCTGGAAGGGCCGACTCGCGGATTTTTGGGGTACCGCAGTCAATTCGTCATTGATACGAAGGGCAGGGGCATACTCTCGTCGCGCGTCACAGGATTTAGACCGTATGCGGGCGAGATCCGCAAGAAAAATATCGGCTCCATGGTTTCCATTATGTCCGGCAAGTCATCGGGCTACTCGCTTTGGGGATTCCAGGAGCGCGGGACGCTCTACATCGGCCCCGCAGTTGATTTATATGAAGGCATGGTCATTGGCAATACTTCCAAGGGTGAAGAGATGCGCGTAAATCCTACCAAGGGCAAACAGTTGACCAATGTCCGCGCCGCCGCATCGGACGAGGCGATTAATTTAACACCTCCATACGAGCTTTCCATAGAGCGGGGGCTTGAGGTTATGAATGAGGATGAATTTCTGGAAATTACTCCTAAAAATATCCGTCTCCGAAAACAGCATCTTACCGGTTCTGAACGCTCAAAGGCCCGTCGTAAAGGGCAGATCTCCGGAGGACAGCCCACTTCACATTAAATAATTTATAAATTAACATAAATATTATGAAGTATCTCGTCATCGCCGTCATATTAATAATAATTGTTGCCGCAGTAGTGTTTTGGAGTCGATCGAGTAAGCCGGCCGAAAGAGAACCGGAGACAAATGCCGCTCCTGTTTTAGAAACCAAAAGCGGTCTCCAGATTGAAGATATAAAGATTGGCGAGGGGGCGGAGGCGAAGCCCGGAAATATCATCTCGGTACATTACACCGGCACGCTGGTAGACGGGACTAAATTCGACAGCTCGCTGGATCGCGGCGAGTCGCTTTCATTCACTCTCGGAATCGGACAGGTAATTAAGGGTTGGGACAAGGGGGTTGCCGGGATGAAAGTCAACGGAAAAAGAAAACTCATTATTCCTCCGGAGCTTGCCTATGGCGAGCGCGCCATCGGCTCTATACCGCCCAATGCGACACTAATTTTCGAAGTTGAACTGTTGGGTGTTAAATGATTTTTGCCGCCCCGACCGAAGTCGGGGCGAGCCTCGCCCTAACGGGCGGGAAGTAGAGCTTCGGGGGGGGGTTAAA
>CAYJUL010000060.1:0-4397 GCA_964373345.1 uncultured Candidatus Saccharibacteria bacterium | reverse complement strand
GCTTCCCAAGCAAGATACGCGGGTTCGATTCCCGTCTCTCGCTTAATGGCTCAGGCGGCCAGCTTAAGATGAGGTTGACGTCAATAAATGCCGGAGTAGCTCAACGGCAGAGCAATGCTTTCGTAAAGCAGAGGTTGGAGGTTCGAATCCTCTCTCCGGCTTCATATTCAAACACAAAGGTCTTTAATTCACCAAACAATGGGCGGCTTCAAGCGGAACCCGATGGGCAAACTCTTGACTCCTCGCGCAAAATATGCTAAACTTTTGATTGGTTCATTTTGAAAGGAGGCGCGCGATAGATTCTCTAATACAACCAATTTATGCGATATGGGTTCCCGTACGAGACGACACTCGCAGAGACATTCTCTTGGGTAGTAAAAAATCTGTTGTGTTGGTAGGCATGTGGAATTATAAACCCGGAAGAGCGATGCTAGCCTGTCATTTTGAACCGTGGGCCATAATGGCCGATATCACAGAGGTTCGTCATTGTCTTTTATCCGAAATCGCCACGCACGAAGTTGAAGTTGAAGAATTCGGCGCTCCGGAAGACTTGTTTAGAGTTTTGCGGAGGAATAATCCCGGATTTCATCTCGCCTCCCGGATTACTATTATACGCTGGGACAACATACGTGGCTCTCTGGTAGAATCGGCCAAGAAATCGGCAAACGGACGCGCTTCATGAAATGAATCCGCAGGAGTTTTTAACAAAGGCGGCGCTCCGCGCCGCCTTTAATTTACTTTACTCAAAATAAATGGTAAAATAATAAAGCAATGAAAGTATTATGGAAAACTACGGCAACAGGTTAGAGGTTTTAAAAAACAAACTCCTCGCTCTAGAGGAGTGTCTTTGACCTGGTAGCGAAACAAGAAAGATTAAATACTTTGAAGCGGGAGTTGGAAGGTCCAAACCTTTGGCAGGATAAGGCGAGGGCAACGAAAATAAATCAGGAATTTGCCGAACTTAGCGAAGAGATAGAAAAGTTTACTGCCTGGAAAAAGGAAATACAAGACTTGGAAGAATTATCCCGTTTTTCCGGCACGCAAGATTTCACCAAAGAGCTTGAAACCAAGACATCTTTCTTTGAAAAAGAAATAGAAAAAGAGGAAATCAAACGCTTTTTTTCCGGCCCATACGACAGAAGATCTGCAACGCTTTCTATTTATTCGGGAGCCGGCGGGCAAGACGCGCAGGACTGGGCGGCCATACTTTTGAGAATGTATCAAAGGTATTGCGAAAAAAAAGGTTTTGAAACAAAAATACTTTACCAAACATTTGGCGAGCCGAGTCCGGAAGGCCAGATTGGTATTAAATCCGTTACGGTAGATGTCAAGGGAGTTTATGCTTACGGATTTTTGAAGGGAGAGAATGGAGTGCACAGACTCGTACGCGTTTCTCCTTTTTCGGCGCAAAAACTGCGTCATACGTCTTTTGCGCGAGTTGAAGTATTGCCGGAATTTGATAAGGATATAGAGAAAGAAATAAATATACGCCCGGAAGATTTGAAAACTGAAACGTTTCGCGCTTCGGGTCCGGGGGGTCAATACGTCAATCGTAGAGAATCGGCTATTCGCATAACGCATACGCCGACGGGCATCACCGTTTCCTGTCAATCGGAAAGATTGCAGGGGCAAAATCGGGAAAAAGCGATGCGTCTGCTCTATTCAAGGCTATACCAGTTAAAGCTTCGCGAAAAAGAGACGGAAAAATTAAAAATCAGAGGAGCTAGAATATCGGCGGAATGGGGGAACCAAATAAGAAGTTATGTCTTGCATCCGTATAAATTGGTTAAAGATACGAGAACCAAAGTGGAAACCTCGGATGTGGAAGGGGTGCTTGACGGAAAACTTGATGAATTTATTGACGCCGAAATAAAATCACCGGGAACATAATAATGATAAGGTTTCATAATGTAACGAAAATTTATCCGCCCCACACGGAGGCTTTAAAAAATATTTCTTTCGAGACCGCAAAAGGCGAATTTGTTTCGGTTGTCGGGCGTTCCGGAGCCGGCAAGACAACGCTTTTAAGGCTTATAATAGGGGAGCAAAGGCCAACGGCCGGAGATGTCTTTTTTGAAGAAGAAAACGTTCAGTTGATGGCGGCAGGCAATTTGTCTAACTTCCGGCGCAAGGTCGGCGTCGTCTTTCAGGATTACAGGCTCCTGCCGTCGCGAACACTCAAAGAGAACATAGCTTACGTGCTTGAGGCGATAGGGGAATCTGACGAAAATATAGAAAATGAAATTACTCAGGCCTTGGAGTTGGTTGGGCTTGAGAAAAGAAGCGAGCACTTTCCCCATCAGCTTTCTGGAGGCGAATGCCAAAGAGCGGCCATAGCGCGGGCCATAGTTCACAGACCCGAATTGCTCTTGGCCGACGAACCCACCGGCAATCTTGATCCATACGGAACCAAAGACGTTTTAAATTTATTTTTGAAAGTGAATGAGATGGGAACGGCCGTGATTTTGGCCACCCATAATAAAGGCATTATCAATTTTCTTGAGCGCCGCGTCATCACCCTTGAGGAGGGAAGATTAATAAGAGATGACGCAAAGGGCAAGTTTATACTATAGCGTATAGCGAGTAAACGGGGGTCCGACCCCCGTTAAATGCTGATATAAAAATAAAAAACACACTACATACCATTATGATTTTTCTTATGTTTAAAAGAGTGCTGGGGCACGGGTTTAAAAATTTTCAGCGGCAGGGAACAATGACGCTGGCTTCCATTTTTATGCTTACGGCGGCGCTGTCGTTGCTAACCTCCCTTTTTATGATTAATGGAATCGCCGCCTATACAATTAATTCGTTGCGCGAAAAGATAGATGTAAGCGTATATTTTAAAGAAGACGCGAGAGAAGATGCGGTATTGGCGGCTCGCGAAGAACTGAAAAATCTTCCTGAAATCAGGGCTATAGAGTATGTTTCTCCAGACACGGCCCTTGAGCGTTTCAGAGTGCAATACGAAAACGATCCGGTAATAATGGCTTCTTTGCTGGAGATCGGCAGAAATCCGCTGTTGGCCGCTTTAAATATCAAAGTCTGGGAACCCAATCAATACGAGGCCGTGGTTAATTTTCTGGAAGCCAGCGCTTTTGAAAAATTGATTGACAGCGTTGATTATTATCAAAACAAGGCAGTAATTGAGAGATTGTTTTCCATAACCTCGGGCGCAGCCAAGGTTCTGCTTATAGGCGCGATTCTCCTCGCATTGATGGCCGCGCTCATAACTTTTAACACTATAAAGATTTCAATTGACAGCATGAATAAGGAGCTGGAAATTATGCATTTGGTGGGCGCGAATAAACTCTTCGCCGCGGGGCCGTTAATAGTGCAAGGGGCGCTTGTGGGCGTAATCTCGGCGGCCATTACTTTAATACTTTTCGCTTTGCTCACCGTATTTTTAAACGGCCAGATTCAATCTTTAACTTCCGGATTTTCCCTGATTAATTATTTCTGGAATCGTTTGTGGATGCTTTTGCCCCTTGAGCTTTTAATTGGGGCGGGCTTGGGAACCTGTTCGGCGTGGCTAGCGGTGAGAAAGTATCTTAAATAATAAAATTTCTAATTTTTAATCTCTAATTTCTAAACAATATCTAAATCCCTAAGTTCAAAAATGTTTAGGGTTTAGAATTTAGGATTTAGAGATTTAATGTTTTGCGGGGTCATCTAATGGTAGGATACAGCGCTCTGGACGCTGGCATCTTGGTTCGAGTCCAAGCCCCGCAGCTATGGTTAAGCCGTATTATCCAAAAGAAAATTTTACTCTATATCACGGTAATTGCCTAGAAGTTCTTGCCGAATTTCCAGAGAATTCGGTTGATATGATTTTTGCAGATCCTCCATACAACCTTTCTAATGGCGGGTTTACTGTTCATGCGGGCAAACGAGTGAGTGTAAATAAAGGGGAATGGGATAAAAGCAAGGGATTAAAAAGCGACTGGGAGTTTCACCTCGCGTGGATAAAAGCATGTAAAAGAGTATTAAAGCCCAATGGAACCATTTGGATCAGCGGGACATACCACTCAATTTATCAATGCGGTTTTGCGCTTCAAGCCGCTGGATTTCAAATTCTTAATGATATCTCATGGTTTAAGCCGAATGCATCGCCGAATTTAAGTTGTCGATATTTTACTGCAAGTCATGAAACCTTAGTTTGGGCGCGCAAAGACAAAAAAGCAAAACACACCTTCAATTATAATTTGATGAAAAACGGAAATTGGCCCGAAGATTTTATCAAAAAACCGAATACACAAATGCGTTCGGTATGGGCTATAGAGTCAGAAAATCCAGAAATGGGTGTGGTTTGGTTCGTAGGAACACCAAAAACAATTGAAAAGAAGTTTGGCAAACACCCCACCCAAAAGCCCATAGACCTTCTTAAAAGGATTGTGCTT
>CAYJUL010000059.1:0-4414 GCA_964373345.1 uncultured Candidatus Saccharibacteria bacterium | reverse complement strand
CATGGTGGTAGATATCGGCGGAGGGACTACGGATGTGGCCGTGAGTTCGTTGGGAGGAATTGTCGCCTCCACCTCGGTTAAAGTTGCCGGAAATAAACTGGATCAGGCGATTGCCGACTATATCAAGCGAAATTATAACTTGGCGATTGGAGATCGCACCGCCGAGGATATTAAAATTAAGATCGGATCCGCAGTAACGGTGGATGACGAAAAATTAAAAATGGAAATTAAAGGACGCGACTTAATGTCCGGCCTTCCAAAAGTCGTGGAGATTCATTCGGCAGAAGTTACGGACGCGATTGCCGATGAGTTGGATGAGATTGTGCGCGCCATCAAATCGGTTCTGCACGATACGCCTCCGGAACTTGCTGCGGACATTATGGATAAAGGCATTGTGATGACCGGCGGAGGATCGCTTCTTCGCAATATTGACGAGCTGGTGTTTCAGGAAACCGGCGTTCCCGCGCACATTGCCGAAGATGCGCTTTTATGTGTGGCCAAAGGCACGGGGATTGCCTTGGAACATCTGGATGTTTACAAGAGGAGTATAATGTCGAAAAGATAAGCGCGGCTTTCTCGGCAAATGCTTTTGAAAAGCTTCGCTCCGACCCACCGAGTCGGAGCTCATCACGTGGTCGTCCTCCCGCCTTCGTTAAAACTTCGGCGGGCAAGCGCTCTTTAGCCGCCTTGCCCATCCGTAGTGCTGTGTGCGAAGGAGGGTCGGCCTCCCAGTGTTTTCAAAAGCATTTGCCTCGACCGCGGCTCGCTTATGAATGAAGAAGATTTAAATTGGAAAAAATTCTGGTTGAATTATGAAACTCATCACACTTAACATTTGGGGAGGTAAGGTGTATGAACCGTTAATGGCATTTTTGAAAGAATACTCTGAAGAGGTAGACATTTTTTGTTTTCAAGAGGTCTTCCATACACCAGTAGATAAAGATATTTCAAGCAATGCAAGAATAAAAATCTTTTCGGAAGTAGATAATGCCCTCTCCGAATTTACCGGCTATCACGCTCCATCTTCCACGGGCTGGGACTCGTTGGATCGAAGAAGAGATCAATCCATCCAGTGGGGACTCGCGACGTTTATTCGCAAATCTGTTCAGATAGATTCCCTGGGAGAATTCTTTGTTTATAATAAATTGGGCGACTTTAACGGAGAGCCTACGTCTCATCCCAGAAATGTTCAGTATATAAAGTTCAAGTTTGGTAGTTCTTCATTCACGGTGTGTAACTTTCATGGATACTGGGAGCCAAGTATGGATAAAAGAGATACCAAAGAGCGAGTTGAACAATCACGAAAAATCAGAAGATTTCTTGATCAGGAAAAATCCAAGAAAATATTATGCGGCGATTTTAACCTCAGGCCGGATACGCAAAGTCTGGAGATCCTAGAGAGAGATATGCGAAATCTTATTAAAGAATTTGGGGTCACTTCAACACGAAGTAGTTATTATTCGAAGGAGATGAAGTTTGCCGATTATATTTTAGTTTCGCAAGATATCGAGGTAAAAGATTTCAAAGTACTGCAGGACGAAGTTTCTGACCACCTGCCGCTTTACTTGGAGTTTATTTGATGAAATACGAAGAGCGCAGGAGATCGGATATTGATCGGAGCTCAACCCGATCAAGAAACTATATCCTTATAAACTTGAGTTTATAAGTATGTTGTGGATAATATAAGCATGGGGAAAATGAAGACAGCCAAACAAATGGAGCGGCATCTCAAAGGGATAGCTAATCACTATCGTATTGAAATATTGCTTTTAATTGCGGCGCAGGAAGCGATAATCCTGGAGGACATCATCGACGCGCTGGGAGCAAACGAGAAAACCATAGGTGAACATACGCGGCGGCTTTATCTAGCGGGACTCGTAAATAAAAAGTATCGCGGCAAATTTGTGGAACATACGTTGTCGCCTTACGGCAAAAACTTTGTCCGATTCCTAAAATCTTTCCAACAGGCATAACTACATACTTATAAACTTAAGTATGTTGGTATGTTATTAACCGGAGGAGATAAAAAGAATAAAAATGATCCTCGGGCACGAGCGGCAGATTCAATATCTGGAAAAAGTTTTAAAAAACGGGCGGCTTGCGCACGCGTATCTTTTTCATGGATCGGAACATGTGGGAAAATTCACTGTTGCCAAACATTTTATAGAAAAACTTTCCTGCCCGTATCCGATTATTCTTGATCTGGAAAATACGTTAACCAAAAAAGTCCCTAGGTCGCCTCTGGCGACCGGGATGGCGGCCGAAGGCCTAGCCAAGAAGCGAAAAGAAATTTCAATTGAAGATATACGGGAACTTAAGCGATTATTTTCTCTTGCCGCTCCGGAAGGGGAGTGGCGTATCGCTATTATCAATCAGGCGGAGAAATTAAGTCCGGACGCCGCAGACGCCTTTTTGAAATTGCTTGAGGAGCCGGGGGCGGGTACGCTTTTTATTTTAGTAACTTCAAGCCCGGAGTTTTTGCCCTCGACCATCGCTTCCCGGACCCAAGGCATTCGTTTCTCACTTGTTCCGGAATCTATTATCTCGGAATTTGTGGCGGGGGAAACAAGAGATGAAAAGTTGAGGCAGGAAGTATTGTCGCTTTCCGCGGGAAGGCCGGGTATGGCTGTAAGGATGCTTGAAGATAAAAATTATCTCTCGGGCGAGAGGTTGATGTTGAATAATATTACTTCTATTCTTCGCGCCGGGGAACTGCCGGAGGCATTTCTTCTTTCGGAGAAAATCTCGGGGGATTACGAAAAGCGTGAAAAAATGATAGAATATATTTTGAGGATGCTACGATCCACGCTCTTAAAAGACGTGTTATCGGAGCGGGGCAGGGCGCTTGCGGCGAAACTAAAAAATATCTATAGAATCGCGACGCTGCTTGATACTACCAATGTAAATCCTCGTCTTGCCATGGACGTAATTTTTATTGAAGCAATGAAACAGTTTTAGTGATATGGTTTTAAAAATTGTTCTAGTGGTGCTGGTAATTATTCTTGGTTTGGTGGTCATCATACCATTTGTTTTGAGCGTTGCGGGGTTTAACGTGCTGCAGTTCGGTTCAGTCGGCGGGGGTATTTCTGTAGCCGGGGAAGGATTGCTCCGCTCGCGGGACGGCGGCGAGAGTTGGGAAAATGCTGCTAAATCAACAGAGCCAAAAACTTCGTTTCCGCGCGAGATTCTTGATCTTTCGTTTCATCCGAGTATCCCGGACATATTGTTTATCGGCAGTAAAGGAGCCGGTCTTTGGAAGAGCGCTGATGGAGGAAATTCGTGGCGCAGGGTTCAAGACAGGGCGCGCGTGCTTGATCCGCGCGCGGATGTTTACAGAGTAGCTATGAGCTCTCTGCAGCCAAAAATAATTTACTTGGCCGTATTTCAGAATAATCGCGGCAGGGTTTTAAGAAGTGAAGATGCCGGGGAAAGTTTCCGGGAAATTTATTTTGTAACCGCCAACCGTTTCGGAGTTTTTGATTTGCATTTAGACCCGCAAGACGCGAATCACGTAATTATCGCGACAGGGCAGGGCGGAGTGCTTGAAACAAGAAACGGCGGCAGGACCTGGAGAGTTAAGCGGTGGTTTAGCGAGGCTTTGACCCGGCTTTTGGTAAATCCTTTCTTTTCCGGGGAGATGTTTGTTACCACTTCCGGAGAAAATATTTTTAAAACTTTTGACGGCGGAGAGAATTGGGCGGATTTGAACGAAGGCTTGCAGGAGGCGGCACGCGCTCGTGACGAGATGCCTGAGCGTATGTCTTTACGTCCGACGCTCAATCCTTTCAGCGTAGGCACTTTTGGGCGGACGCTTGAAGCGCTGGTTGTCGATCCTAATATTTTTACCACCCTTTATATAGGGTCTAGAGATGGATTACTTCGTTCAACAAACGGAGGATTCTCGTGGACGCGGTTAGATGTGCTTATTCCTCCGGAGGCTCTGCCGGTGAAATCGGTCGCCGTGCATCCGCGAAACTCTTCACTGATTTTTGCCGCGGCCTCAAATCAAATTCATAGAAGCGATGATGGGGGAACGAATTGGAGCGTTAAAACCCTTGATATTAAAGGGCGGATCAGTAAGATTTTGATTCATCCGTTGAAGCCTGATACAATGTTTGTGGTGCTCGGAAGATAATAGTCCAATGCGAACCCGCGAACCTATGCGAACACCGCAAACAGTATATTAAGAGACGGCAGTAAAAATTTTATTCGCGGTGTTCGCGCGCAATTCGCATCGTTCGCATTGTATCCATGGCAGATTTTAAACAAAAACTCGAAAAAATTGTTGAACGCCTCAAAGGCGAGGTTGCGTTTTTACGTACCGGTCGCGCAACTCCGGCCTTGGTTGAGAACTTGGAAGTTGATTATTATGGCTCCAAAACTCCGCTAAAAGCGATCGCTTCTATCTCCAGCC
>CAYJUL010000058.1:0-4556 GCA_964373345.1 uncultured Candidatus Saccharibacteria bacterium | reverse complement strand
TATAATTCTTTCTACGCCGGCGGCCACGCCGCATGCCGGAGCAGACCTTCCTCCTAAAATTTTTATCAAATTATCGTACCTCCCTCCTCCGGCAATGGCGCCGCGGCCTACTTCGTATCCCGCGCCGGATTTTTCATATACCTCAAATACCGTTTTGGTGTAATAATCAAGTCCTCGCACTAAAAAGGGATTAAGCGTATAGGGTATACCCACGTCATCCAAAAATTCCAATACTTCTTTAAAGCGGTCGTGGCATATTTCGCAAAGATGATCTACCATTTGAGGGGCCTGCACTTTTATTCTCTGACACTTCTCTTCCTTGCAATCTAAAATTCGCAGCGGATTTTCCCTGAGCCTGCGCCGGCAATCTATGCATAATGACTGCAGGCGCGGCTTGAAATAACTTGCCAGTGTTTTTTTATAATAAGGGCGGCACTGACTATCTCCTATGCTATTTATTTCAAATATAATGTCTTTAATCTTCAGCTCCTGCAAGATGACAAAAATTACATTCATAATCTGAGCGTCAACCGCGGGACTGTCTTCTCCAAGGGCCTCAAAACCGAACTGGTGAAACTGACGATAGCGCCCCGCCTGAGGATGTTCGTATCTGAAAAACGGCCCCAAATACCATAATTTTACCGGTTGGGGCAAATTAAACATCCCGTGCTGAATATAGGCTCTGGCGACGGGAGCGGTGCCTTCGGGTCTAAGCGTTACAATATCTCCTCCCTTGGTTCGGAAACTATACATCTGTTTTTCAACTATATCTGTGGACATGCCTATGCCCTTGGTAAAAATTTCGGCCGCTTCAAGGGTCGGAGTATCTATTTTGCCAAATCCGTAAAACTCTGCGATGCGCGAAACCGTCTCTGAGATTTTCTGAAAATATATCTGGTCGTCCGGTAAAATATCGTGCATGCCCGTTACGGTCTGAAATCTAGGTTTCTTCATAATATTTCAATTAATTGCAAGGTTAATAGCTTGGCGCCTCTATATATGCCAAAGCGTCAGGGGGCCAGGCACGCAATAAAACTCTTCCTATAATATAATTCTCGGGCACTGCCCCCCATTTTCTGGAATCTGAAGATGCAACCCTGTTGTCTCCCAAAACAAAATACTCATCTTGGCCAAGGACAAGACGCGTTTGGCCGGGCGTATATTCAATGTTTAAAAGATAATCATTTTCTTCAAGCGCCATCTCTTTTTGTTCGCTCATAATAAAAACGCCGCCGTCCCTGATTTCAACAACCTCTCCGGGAAGGCCAATAATCCGCTTGATGTATCTCTGTGAAGGATTTTGAGGGTATTTAAACACTATTACCTCTCCTCGTTGCGGCAAACGCAATTTATAGGTAAGTTCATCTATAATTAAATAATCGCCGTCGTGAAAACCGGGTTCCATTGATTGGCCACGGACAAAAAAAGGCTGAAAAATAAAATATCTGATGGGAACGACTATTAGAAGCGCGATGACGACTATTTCAGCCGTTTCCCACAGAAAACGCAGGGTTCCTTTTATCATTGATTGGCTATGGTTTAAAAGCTATAAGAGTGAAAGCGATAACTTCTTCAATTATAACAAAATCGCCCGTTCTTGCAAAGGCGGCGTTAAAGATTTAAGATTTAGAGAAACATGATCTTAATCGCGGGCTTGGGTAATCCCGGAAAAAATTACGAAAAAACGAGACACAATGTTGGCTTTCGGGCTTTGGACGCAATGAAGAAAAAATACGGCTTTTCGCAATGGCGCCGTGATTCCGCAAGCGCCGCCCTTGTTGCAGGGGGCGTCATTGAAGATAAAAAAATAATGTTAGCGAAACCGCAAACCTTTATGAATAACTCGGGTCTGGCGGTTAAAAAACTGATGGCTCGCATTAAAGCGCCGGCGTCAAATCTTTGGGTTATTCACGACGAAATTGATCTTAAGATTGGCAAGATAAAAGTTATAAAAAACCGCGGGGCCGCGGGTCATAAGGGCGTAGAATCCATAGCGCGCGAACTTAAAACCAATAATTTTGTGCGATTTAGAATTGGAATACGGCCCAAAAACGAAACACTCAAATACGCAACCGGTTTTGTGATAAACAAATTCGGCAAAGACGAAGAACAAGTGGTTAAGCTGGCCGTCGCCAAAACCATAATGGCCATAGACGCTTCCTGCCGCAAGGGCCTTGAGGCGGCGATGACCGAATACAACCGATAGCAAAAGGCCGGGCTGTCTTTGACAGCCCGGCTTAGTTTTACTATTCCGGCTTACATACTTTAAAAATCTCCTCGGCCTTAACCCTCAGGGTTATTTCTTCCGCATTAAATGTGCTTTTTCCGCGGAAGACAAAAATCCCTCCTCCATCCAGGTCACTACTTATGTATAAATGACCAAGATATAGTCTGCCCGCCAAACGAACGCCTACCTCGGATTTTTCCTGTAATGCTCGTAGGGCTTGTTCGTTGGTCATCGCATCATCTCCTTGCCCTCCAAAGAAGATTCTTGGCTCTTTTGCTGTGAGAAGAATATATCGGCTTTTTATGATCCGGATCTAAAAAATTTGCATCGTATAAAACTCCGACAGGAAACCAGCGGCAAGCTATGATCTCCGCGGTATTTTGGCCCAAAGTGCCGCCAGCCGGAAGCCCGACAAGCGTAAGATTAATGTGTCCGTTCGGCGAAGATTCCTCAACGAACGGCCTTGCATACACCTCAACGACAAGACCACTCTCTTCCTCGCATTCACGCATAGCCGTAGCTATGTCGTCTTCGTCCTCTGGCTCCTGACGACCCGTAGGCATTCCCCAGGCACAATGCTTAAAAATGGTTTCTCCGGATTCCAAAGTTTTGTATTCCGGCGCGTTTAAAACCAGCAAGACTAGTTTTGGCCGCTGGTAATTGTCAAGGACCAGAACGCTCACCGTTTTGTCCGACCTAGCCGCTCCGTTTGCCGCACTCATCACTAATCACCCCTTTCTGACAAAAATTGACACGGCGCGTATGTCGGTTTATATTATAGTTTATTATTGCGTGTATGTCAATCACAAAACCCGAAGAGCTGGTTATATGCGGGCTTACCCCCTACTTTTTGGAAAAGCCCGATCTTTGGTTTAAAGAACACGGCGACAAAATATCTCCGGCGGCTAAAACCAATCATTTTTTCCGCGATAACGTTTTGCTTTGCCAAATAAACCAGCGTTATCGCCTCTCCGAGTTTTTAAGAAAGCTGGATGAATTAGGCTATGAAAAAGCATTGTCTGCCGCAGAACCCGGAGAGTTTTCAAAGCGCGGCGGCATAATAGATATTTTCCCCATTAACCTAAGCTCTGCCGTGCGTCTTGAGTTTGAGGGCAATTACATTGAAAATATGGAACCCTTGCCCGGAGTTCTGCAAGAGGGTGCCGAAGCCAGAAAAAGACTTTTACGCAGATTAAAGAGACAAAAAATATATTCTGAGCTGGGTCAGCTAAAACGCGGGGACTACCTCGTGCATCTGGATCACGGGATAGGCGTGTATGCGGGAAATTGCCAAATGGAACGAACCGAAGGTGGGCCCGGCCAATATTATATTCTGGAATATGCCCAAGGCGATAAGTTATACGTTCCCGTTGGCCTCGAAAGAAAATTATCGCGGTATGTCGGCTTTAGCGAACCCAAAATATCGCGCCTATCCTCTCCTCTGTGGCACAAAATAAAGCGACGGATAAAAGAAGAAACTGAAAAATTAGCCAAAGAACTTTTAGGGCTGTATGCGCTGCGGGAAGTGGCCGAGCGCAAACCTTATATCTCGGACGGCGCAGTCCTCCGGGGGGTTATCGCCTCGTTTCCTTTTGGGGATACGCCGGATCAAACGGAGGCTTTTGAGGACATAAAAAAAGACGTGTCTGATCCACAGCCAATGGATCGTCTTGTCTGCGGCGATGTGGGATTCGGCAAAACCGAAATCGCGCTAAGGACCGCGGTCATGGCCGCAGAATCAGGCCTGCAAACGGCCTTTCTTTGTCCAACAACGATACTGGCCCACCAGCACTACCGAACTTTTACGGACCGGCTTGGCAGCACTCCAATTAAAATAGGGCTTCTTTCAAGGCTGCAATCCAACAAAGAGCAAAGAGAAACCTTGATGGGCCTTGCGGCCGGTAAGATTGATATCGCCATTGGCACGCATAGGCTCTTAGCCAAAGATGTATCTTTCAAAAATTGCGGCCTCCTGATTATTGATGATGAACAAAGATTCGGCGTAAAACAGAAAGAGAGGCTGAAAAAACTAAAATCGTCTTTGGATGTTCTGTCTCTCTCCGCTACTCCCATTCCCAGAACTCTTTATCTTAGTCTTTCGTCTCTGAAAAAAATAAGCATTATTCAAACCCCTCCGCCCGCCAGACTTCCGGTCAAAACGCTTATTCTGCCATTCCGGGAGAAAAAAATTAAGGCAATGATCAATTCTGAAATTAGACGTCATGGACAAATATATTACCTCCACAATAAAATAGAAACCATAGATCACGTAAAAAATATGCTCGAGAAGCTCGATCCTCTAGCAGCCATCTTAGTAGCCCACGGAAGA
>CAYJUL010000057.1:0-4668 GCA_964373345.1 uncultured Candidatus Saccharibacteria bacterium | reverse complement strand
GGATGCGTCGGTCTCGGCGACAAGCCTCTCCGCGGCTTCGGCCGCCTGCTCAAACAGGCGGACGACTTCCTCTGTTAAGTTGCTGTTGGTCGTAACCATTGTCAGCCTCCTTTTCTGTCTTTTTTTTTGTTTTTTTTCGGCGCTTTTCCCTCCGCACCGTCAACCAGTTATATGATATAATATTATTTAGTGTTTGTCAAGGATGCGGCGGGGCCTGCAAGGCTTTTCGTCGGTTGCAATGTTTCAATCGGGTTTTGACGACCGCTTTTGCAATGTTATAATCACTTAATTTCATGGATCCCAAATTCACTCACCTGCATACTCATTCGCACTATTCATTACTGGACGGTCTTCCAAAAATAGACCAAATTTTGGACAGGACGAAAGAACTCGGAATGGATTCGCTCGCCATCACCGACCACGGCAATCTTTACGGCGCGATAGAGTTTTATAAAAAGGCGAGGGAACGCAACATAAAACCCATTTTGGGGGCCGAAATGTATCTGGCGCGCGACTCTATGGAAGAACGCCGGCCGAACATAGACGATATCAGATATCACTTCATTCTGCTGGTAAAAAATCTGGAGGGTTACGGAAATTTAGTTAAGCTCATAACCGAGGCCCATCTTAAGGGTTTTTATTATAAACCGAGAGTTGACGAAGAGCTTCTTGCGAGGCACGCGGGGGGGCTGATAATGCTATCGGGATGTCTTCAGGGCAAAATAGCGCGGCTGCTGATTTCTGGCAAAAAAAATGAGGCCGAGGCAACGGCTCTGAAATATCAAAAAATCTTCGGCAAGGAAAACTTCTATCTGGAACTTCAGCATCATCCGAATATAAAAGAACAAAAAACCTTAAATGCCAAACTGCTGGCGATGTCTCGGGATTTGGGAATTCCCGTTGTCGCCACCCAGGATTCTCACTACTTAAAACGGGAAGACGCCGAAGCGCAGGATATTTTAATGCTTATCAATACGGGCGCCGATCCCGAGAATCCCGAAAGGCTAAGCCTTAGAGAAGACGATTTTTCGCTTAAAAGTCCGCAGGAAATGGCGGAAGCTTTTAAAGACGCGCCGCAGGCCATTGAGAATACTCAAAAAATTGCGGCGATGTGTAACCTTACCTTAACCCTTGGCAAACTTAAGATGCCGCGCTTTCCCCTTGCCGAGAACCAAAACGCAGATCAGTATCTTAAGGAACTCTGCGCGGCAGGGCTTGAAAAAAGAGGCTTGGCCGAGGACAAAGAGGCCACGGAGCGCCTTCAATATGAACTGGGAGCGATTCGGCAGGCCGGTTTTGCCCCCTACTTTCTTATAGTTCAGGATTTTGTAAACTGGGCGAAACAAAACCGGATTATCGTGGGACCGGGGCGAGGCTCTGTCGCCGGCTCTTTGGTGGCCTACAGCCTCAATATCACTAACGTGAATCCGTTAAAATACGGGCTTCTTTTTGAAAGATTTATTAATCCAGAACGCATCTCTCCTCCGGATATTGATTTGGATTTTACGGATCGGCGCCGCGATGAAGTAATAGAATATGTTTCTAAAAAATACGGTGCGGACCGCGTGGCGCAGATAATTACCTTTGGCACAATGGCCTCAAGAGCGGTGGTGCGCGATGTCGGAAGAGCTTTGGGATATAACTACGGGTACTGCGATCGCCTCGCCAAAATGATCCCTTTTTCTTTCACCCTGGATCAGACCTTGGACAAAATTAAAGAATTCAAAGAAATATACGAGACAGACGAAAAGACCAAGCGCCTTATTGATTTGGCAAAAAAACTGGAGGGATCGGCAAGACATGCTTCAACTCACGCCTGCGGAGTAGTCATATCCGACAGACCCCTTGATGAAATAATTCCGCTTCAGCACCCGTCCCAAAACGAAGAACATATTGTTACGCAGTATGAAATGCATGCCATAGAAGACCTGGGACTTCTGAAAATGGACTTCCTCGGCCTTAAGAACCTCACCGTCATTGAAGACACGCTTTCCCGCATATACAAAATTCATGGAGAAAGCATAAACATAGATACCCTGCCTCTTGATGACAAAAAAACCTATAAATCCCTTCAGCAAGGCAATACCATAGGCGTGTTTCAGCTGGAATCGTCCGGTATGCAGCGGTACTTAAGGGATCTGAAGCCTACGCACTTTGAAGACATCATAGCAATGGTGGCGCTTTACAGGCCCGGTCCGATGGAATGGATTCCCGAATACATAGACAGAAAACATAGCAGAAATAAAGTTGAATATCTGCATCCGGACTTAAAATCAATACTTGAAAAAACTTACGGCATCTGCGTTTATCAGGAACAGCTGATGCAAATAGCCCAGAAGATGGCCGGTTTTACTTTGGCCGAAGCCGATACTCTGCGCAAAGCCGTAGGTAAAAAAATAAAATCCTTGCTCTTGGAACAAAAAGCAAAGCTTATCGCGGGCATGAAAAAAAGGGGCATTTCCGAAAAAATTGCCGATGAAATGTGGGAATGGATCTTACCCTTTGCCAGATACGGTTTTAATAAAAGCCATAGCGCCTGTTACGCGATGATTGCTTATCAAACGGCATACCTTAAAACCCATTATCCGCTGGAATTTATGTCTGCTCTCCTTACGGCTGACAGCGGAGATGTGGAACGCATAGGATTTCTGATTGCAGAATGCAAAAAAATTGGCATTGACGTGCTGCCGCCGGACATCAATGAAAGTTTTAGAACTTTTTCCGTGGTGCCCAAAGATGGGAAAATACGCTTTGGTCTTTTGGCCGTAAAAAATGTGGGTCAAAACGTTGTGGAGGCTGTGGTGGAGGAAAGAAAGCGCGCCGGACATTTTTTGTCGGTAGCCGATTTTCTCGGCCGCATGGCCCCTCAAATTTTAAACAAAAAATCGCTGGAAAGCTTGATTAGAGCCGGCGCTTTTGACCAAATGGCCGAAAGGAATCAGCTGCTCGTAAACTTTGATGCGCTTATTGAGGTCAGTCGCGACAGCGAGCGCAGGCAACAGACAGGTCAGCGTGGTCTTTTTGACGCAAATGGACCCGGCGGTTCCACGGCAAACCTGATTTTAGCCTCCGCCAAACCGGCCGGAGAGAAAGAAAAATTGAGTTGGGAAAAAGAGCTCTTGGGGCTTTATGTTTCGGGCCACCCCCTCACGAACTACCGCAAGAGTATCGCCAAAACAACTATTCCCTTGTCGCAAATATCACACGACCTTACAGGAAGACTTGTCAAAATAGGCGGTATCATAGGGGGAATAAAGAAAATAATCACGAGGACTGGAAAACCCATGCTGTTTATAAGTCTGGAGGACGAAAGCCGCAGCATTGAGGTTATAGCTTTTCCCGGCATTCTTGAGCGCAATCCCGCGGCTTTTCAGGAAAACAAAATCGTGCTCATATCCGGCCGCGTTGACAATCGCGACGGTACGCCAAAAGTGCTGGCCGATACTATTGAAGAAATCGTAGAAATTTAAAAGCGTATTGCGAATACCGCGCTTCGCACGCATCAATGTAAACGTAAGGTCCGCAAAGACCTTGTTTTTTTAAAAAATCTGTGCTAGGATAATACATCTTAAAGTTCTTTGTTAAATTCAATATTGAGGTAGGAGAAATGACCAGATACAGCTTCGGAACTCTCTGTCTTCACGCGGGCAAACCGAAAAACTTAAGACCCCACAATATCCCAATCGGCATGTCGGTCTCGTGGCAAATACGCAGCGACTCCGAATTGTCGCAAGGCCTTGAGGGACGCGTCGCTCTTTACGGAAGGCTCGGAGGATCGGATGCCATCGCCTATGTTGAACTCAAAATATGCGCCCTTGAAACTCTGCGGATGAACGGCGGTGGAGCCCGGGCGCGCCTCCGAGCCGACGGCATGAATGCAATATCCATGGTGTTGCACGGAGCGCTTCAAAAACCCGGAGACCACGCAATTGTCATAGGGCCTATTTACGGAGGCACTTACGAGCTCATCCGTGAATTTCAAAAAAGAGGTTATGACTTCACCTTTCTTGCGGCAAAAGACCGGGATCTCGCCGCAAAAACGCAAACGGCCATTAGCGATAAAACGCGTCTTATCATCGGGGAAGAAACAACCAATCCAACGCTGGCCCTCTGGGATCTCGAGGAAACCGCAAAAATAGCTCACAACCATGCCAAGGCAAAACCTCTGGTAGCGGTTGACGCTTCATTTTTAAGTCCTTATAACCTGCGTCCCTTTGAGTGGCAGGCGGATATTGTTGTGCACAGCGCCACAAAATACCTTGGAGCGCACGGCGCTTTTACCTCCGGCATTGTTGTTGTCTCAAAAGAAACGCTCGGGGAACGCCCCGATTTCTGGGAGGCGGCAAATAGCTGGGCCAACTTCTCCGGTGGAACTCCGGGCGAGCAAGAGGCTTGGTTGCTCGGCATCTTTATGGAAGATCTTCATACCCGTGTTCCCCTGCAAAATCAACACGCCATGATGATAGCGCAATTCCTTGAAGGACATCCCAAGATAGCAAGCGTCTCTTATCCGGGCCTGGCATCCTATCCGCAACAGAGTCTCGCCAACAAAATTCTTCGCACTCCAGACGACGGCCATCCCGAATTCGGGGGCATGATAAGTTTTAGGACAAAGGGAGGCCCAGAAGCTGTAAGGCGATTGCTTTACGCGCTTAACGCGAAGACTAT
>CAYJUL010000056.1:3384-4708 GCA_964373345.1 uncultured Candidatus Saccharibacteria bacterium | reverse complement strand
GATTAAGGACCGGACGGCCTACGCCTGCGGCATACATTTGAAAAACAAAGCGCGAAGCGTCTTCTGTCGCCTGAAAAACAGCACTGCCGTCCATGACATAGTTGAAAATATGATAAAATTGTTTTTGCTGAAAAATTGTAGGCGTGGAAGAAAACATATATCAGAATAATAACACGCGGAGATACGCGATGGCAAATAATAAATGGCGTCCGGGACATTAAACAAAAACCGTCCTCCCGGACGGTTTTAAGTCTCTCTTGGATTCGGGCTATTAAAACGATATTTCCAGCGCGCGTCTTACGTTTTTATAATATCCAACGGAACGCAAAACAGTTGGGCCAATGCTTGAAATGATAACCTGATAACAAGCATCGTCTGCGTCCGACATGGTGGCGGGGCAGGAACTTACGCTGCCTCCGTCACCGTCCAAGTCCAACAAACCCGCGTAAGAATAGCCCGGAGATTGCGTTTGATAGTTCTTCTCGTATAATTCTCTTTCCATGCCGCTGTTAGCCGCGTAAAATGCCGTAACCGAATGCCCAATTGCGGTCAAAGTGCGCAACTGGCCAAACGTTATTGCGGATATGCCCAGAGCTATGGCTAAAAGAATGGCCAAGATGGCCAGCGATAAATACAAGGCAACCCCTTTTTGTGAACCCCCACACCAAAACCTGCTTATCAAAATCTGAAAGATTTTTTGAACACAGTAGTTTATTCTTTGAATCTTTCGCCCCTTGAGCATAATTTGGCGTGGGGATGAATTTATTAAATACATGTTATTCTACTACGTCTAAATCCCTCTGGCTTACTGTGCTTTGGAGTTTTATGGATACTTGCTCCTCGGCTCGCTGACTTATTCGTTCCAGCTCCATAAAAAATGCCGCTCGCGGCTGAATTGCGTCCGTTTGAGAAGCGCCCCGAAGCGCCGCACTAAAACGCAGCACTCGCAAAGAAGACGCCGTTATCAAATTATCCACTCCTGCGCGTGATTCTCTAAGCTGGCTAGCCGCATCGTCCCAATAAAACTCGGTGCATTCATCTCTGTCATTAATAAATTTTATGCCCTTGCCGCTTCTTGTGATCTCATAATTAAGACCTGCCTGAGTTAAACAGGTCGGGGCCAAATCTTTCTTGGCGGTTCGCAGAGCGCGCGACATATACTCTTCCACAAAGCTAACCTGATCAAGCAGTTCCTGCTGGGCAAGAACGCGGCGCTGAATGCGTATTGAAAAAATGAAAAGTCCCGAGACTATTACGATAACAATCATAAATATGGATACGCCCACCATTAATTCAACCAGCGTAAACCCCCGAAGCCGGGTAG
>CAYJUL010000056.1:0-3284 GCA_964373345.1 uncultured Candidatus Saccharibacteria bacterium | reverse complement strand
CTTCCCATATAACATTGGCCGTTACCCTTATAAGGTCCGGTTCTCCGTCTCCACTAAGATCGCTTTTCTGTATGCGCATGCTTCTCTTGAACGATGTTACCGATCCGCTGGAGAAATAACCGTATGTGCCGCTGGCCGGATCAAACCACAGATACTCGTTCGCTTTGGCCGGAGGGCAGCTGTTGCTTGTATAATCCACCCCGCAATTCCCCCCGGCTCCAAACGGAATTCCGTCATCCCATGGGACGCCCGGATCCGATAATTGTTCCAGCCAGTTGGAATCCCTGATATTTCTCAAAACTTCCAGCCCCTCCTGGGCAAGGTAAGCCGCGACCAGACGCTCTGAAAGAATGGAAGTGATTGTGAGGGCTTGATTAGTAACGCCAAAAGCTCCCACCGCTCCTACGGTAAGAAGAAAAACAGCTGTTAAAACCTCAATGATGGTAAAACCTTGTTTCATCGTTCCATTTTTCATTGCTTTATGGCTTCATTTATATTTATATTCTATCAAAAGTGCGGGAAAAGTAAAAACAACACCCGCCGCGCATAGCGCGGCGGGGGAAATTCTGTTGTGACGCTTAATTTAAACCGATTAATTTTTCTGACAGGCAAGAAGCTGAAGGTAAGGAGGACCATTAACATCTCCCGCATTATTTACGGTAATAATATGCGAGTGGCTCCCCGCAGAGGTTGTATTAAGCGTATCGGCAAGATCCCCGTCTACATATCTGTTCACGCTTGAGCCGCAACCGGCATTTGTTGAACATCCCACCGCCGAACCATGAAAATGCGATCCGGCGGAATCTGAACTTGCGGAATGGTTATGCTGTGTTACCGGTAATGCGGCGAGGTTTCCAATTGCCGTTCCTTTTGTTCCGGCGACAGTACCGCCCACTGGAAGACCAAGAATTAATCGTCCTCTCACTGCGGTATACTCCGTCCAGCCAGAAGGGCATGTTGCGCTCGCAAAAAATGCAATCATGCCTGCGGGCACCCCGCTTCCTCCCGCGGTTTCGCAAGTAACGCTTCCGTTAACATTAATCACTCTCATGGCGGATCCCGTGGCGCAGGTACCTGAAACCCTTACCTGCGGAGCCGCAATATTTCCACCGGGCGGAGCTACTGTCGGCGAAGTCCAGGCTAGCACCATTTTGACGCCGAAAGCGACAAAAAAGAAAATCAGCGTGCCCATTATTAAATTAATTAAAAATTGTTTTGGCATAATGTTTTGGAGCAAATAGCCAATCGCAAAACGCAATGGCAGTTTACGTTTTACGAATCGTTATTTGCGATTATTAAAACTTACGGGGCGACTTGAACTTTATAATTTATCGTACCACAAGTGCCCGTATTGAGGCAGTTAAAACTTATCCAGCCGATGGTTTCCGACCAGGCATAGCCCTCAAATTCGTTGGTTGACTGGTTCAGGATGACGCCGAATGCTGGCGGAGCAGAAGCAAGAGTTGTAAGGGACAGCACGCTGCCATATCCTTTGCCGCCCGAATTCTCTGCTATAGCGCAAAAGTAATAAACAGTACTTGGTGAAAGTCCTGAAATATTTTCCGGGTAAGAAACGGCTGCGGTGCCGGAACCCAGTGCTGTTCCACCGGTTAGGGGCGCCCTAGTCCCAAAAGCATCATCGCATGAGCCCGGATTGGTCGTACCGTATCTAAACCAGCCGGTAGCCGCATTACCGTTCGGATTAGCTGACCCATTAAGAATGGCGGACGAGGCAGTGATATTAGTTGCGGCATTGGTGGCAACGGTTGGGGTTGCCGCCGAAGTGGTGAACGAAAGTACGCTTCCAAGCCCTGTTCCTCCGCTGTTGTTCGCAATAGCGCAGAAATAGTAGATTGTGCCGGAGCTCAAACCCGACAAAGGTTCGCTGTACGAAACTGCCGACGTCCCTGAACCGAGGGTGGCGCCGCCGGCCAAAGGAGCCCGCGTACCAAATGTATCATTACAAGAACCGGGGTTCGTGGCGCTATAACGGAACCAGCCGGTCGTTGAGAATCCATTGGGATTTGCGGCGCCATTCAGGGTTGCGCTTGAGGAGGTAATGCTTGACGCCGCGCTCGTCGTGACAGTGGGAGAAACAGCTGGCGCCGGTTTTACTGCAACCCCGGCTATGGCATAAATTGTCCCATTATAAGGTACCGCCCAAGACATGTTCGTGCTGGCGCCACCGGCAATTTCCGTACTGCCCGCTATCCACATGTCATAGCTCAAGGTTCCTCCAGTATTAAATTGTTGCGTTTCGCCTCCATTAGGAGAAGCCGCAGTCGTATTATTGCGATGAGATAAGGCGCTAAAAACCAAATCCCCCGCGGCGCTGGTTACATCTAAAGAAGCTGTCGTGCCCGAAGAGAGCCCCGTATTGATTGCCAACGCGCCAAGGGGCGTGGTTTGATTTACACCATTAAAACAAATAACCCCAACATCCGCTTCCGGCCCCCAACTTCTATCAAAAGTGCCGATCACCACCACATTGTTCGTGCCCGATGTGGGATTTATCCTATAATAAATCCCGATTTTTGGATAACCGCCACTGGTAGTCGTGGAACCGAGCAATGTCAGACTTTGTCCGGCATAAGATACGAACGCGATTGAACTTAAATGATAATAAGAAACAGCGACAAGTATAAGGCGATCTGTACCCGTGCAGGCGAGTGAAAACGTTGTGCTTTGGATGCCGCTTCCTGAAATATAAGAAGTTGTCGCGGAGGCAACCGTAACTGCGGCTTGCGCCTCGGGAACCGCGGGGACCGGAGGAGAAAAAATATTAGTGTATAGCACCGACGCGCTAACTGCAAAAACCGCTGTAATCGTAAGAGCCGCGGTAATTTTTACTCTACCGGAATTGTTGGTGAAAAAAGTTTTCGTATTGTCTACAAACTTTATGGGCATGAATCGCTGTTAAAACAAATCCAGCCAAAGTCTTCAGACCATGCATAGCCGGAAAACTTGCTTGTGGTACTATTATAACCTACTCCGTAATTTCCGTTCTGCGCGGTACAACCGGCGGGATCGTTTTGACAATTCAAACTAATCCAGCCGCCGGTGCTGACAACTCTTGCCCAGCCGCTGAGTTTATTGGCTTCTAATTTGCCGCAGGCAATATCTCCAGTTTTGGGAGGTGCCGGATTCCCATCTTTGTCCACATCCGGGCAAAAATCAATCCACCCGACGTTTTCGGACCAAGCGTATCCGACAAGATCGCCTCCTGCGCCGACGGATACGGCATTCTGGCAACTAATCCAGCCCGAAAGAAAACCCTGATTATC
>CAYJUL010000055.1:0-4825 GCA_964373345.1 uncultured Candidatus Saccharibacteria bacterium | reverse complement strand
TATCACGTTCCGCTTGTTTTGCGCGTGCCGCACGGCGGAGGCATTAAGGCTTACGAGCATCATTCGGAATCCCTTGAAACATATTTTTGCCATATGCCGGGGCTGAAGGTTGTGGCGCCATCGCGGCCCTACAACGCAAAAGGTCTTTTGATTGCTGCAATTCGAGATCCCGACCCCGTTATTTTTCTTGAGCCAAAACGCGTGTACCGTGCTATAAAAGAAGAAGTTCCGGAAGAAGAATACATAATTCCCATAGGCAAAGCGGAAATAGTCCAAGAGGGGACCGATGTCACCCTAATTGCCTGGGGCGCGATGCAAAAAGTGATGCGTCAGGCGGCAGACGAACTTGCAGATAAATATTCCATTGAAATTATTGATTTATTAACTTTGTCGCCGTTGGACAGGGAAACGATTGTAAATTCGGTCAAAAAAACGGGCCGTTGCGTCGTAGTTCACGAAGCCCCAAAAACTTGCGGCTTTGGCGCGGAATTGGCGGCGACAATTCAAGAAGAAGCGCTGTTAAGCATGAAAGCGCCCGTCGCGCGCGTAACGGGATACGATATCCCCATGCCTATGGCGAAACTGGAAAATTATCAATTGCCGGACGCGGAAAGGATTGTGAGGGCGATAGAGAAAACGATAACGTTTTAATAAATAAATTTGTCAACGGCAAAAATGCCCAAAGAATTTAAGTTTCCGGACATAGGCGAAGGCATAGAAGAAGGTAGAATTGTGAAGTGGCAGATCAAAGAAGGCGATAGCGTTGAAGAACATCAGGTTGTCGGCGAAATTGAAACGGATAAGGCTGTGGCTGAAATTCCTTCGCCGTATTCCGGAAAAATTACAAAAATTAATTTCAAAGAAGGGGATACCGTAAAAGTCGGCGAGGTTTTATTTGTGGTGGAAGGTGGTGAAGGCGACGCCAAGAATACGCAGGAGATTGTAAGAAAGTCGGATCCAGAAAAAATCGTAAAACCAGCCGGAGCAGTTGGTTATCTGGAAGAAGCGGCCGAGGTTGAGTCGCCAAGGCACGGATTGGCTGTTCCGGCCGTGAGAAAATTGGCAAAAGAACTTGGTGTTGATTTGGCCAGAGTGAAAGGTACCGGGTTCGGAGGAAAGATTACCGAAGGAGATGTGCGCATCGCAAAAAAGCCGCAGGTTGTCGTAAAAAAGAAATACGACATGTGGGGTTATATTGATCATGCGCCGTTAGTTGGCATTCGCCGGGCAATCGCCAAGCACATGGTTGAGGCGGTAAAGCACGCGCCGCATGTTACTATAATGGATGAGATGGATGCTTCGGCTCTTGTCAAAATCAGAGAAGAAAAGCTAAAAGAAGCCCTTCGACAGGCTCAGGGTGAAGCGGAAAAACAGGGCGTTTATTTGACCTATCTGCCGTTTATTATGAAAGCGTTGGCGGCCGCGATGAAAGAATATCCGCGGGTTAACGCCGAAGTAGACGAGGAAGCGCAGGATATAATAATTAAAAAGTACTATAATTTCGGCGTCGCGGTTGATGTGGACGGGGAAGGTTTGGTAGTACCGGTACTTAAAGGCGTTGACATGAAAGATATTTTCTCCATAGCTAAAGAAATTAAAGAATTGGCCGACAGGACAAGAGCTAAAAAACTGGATCTGCAGGATATGAAAGGCGGCACGTTTACGATTACTAATTTCGGGAGCCTTGGAAGCTGGTTCGCCACCCCAATTTTGAATTATCCGGAAGTTGCCATTTTAGGCCTCGGCAGGATGAAAGATAAACCGGTGGTGATAAATGGTAAGATAGAAGTGAGGCCGATTATGCCCCTGTCTCTGGCGTTTGACCACAGGGTTATTGATGGGGCGTATGCCATAAGATTTTTAAATGCCCTGATGCAATACCTGCAAGAACCGGAAAAATTAGAGATTAAAATTTAGAGCTTCTTACGGAGAAAAATATTATGCCAAAAACCAAACCACCAAAAGCAAAAAAGATGAAATACATTTGTCTTCCCGAGGCCGAATTGCCGCCATCAACAGAAGATTTCAGGACCACCTCTTCTTGGCGGATTTTTAGGATAATGTCTGAGTTCGTTGAGGGTTTTGAATTCGTTGCCGATTTAAAGAATGCGGTCGCTTTTTTCGGCTCAACCCGCGCTACGTGGGAAGACAAATCATATAGAGACGCGCAAATGCTGGCGAGCCTCTTGGCAAAAGACGGGTTCACCATTGTTACCGGAGGAGGGCCCGGCATTATGGAGGCCGCGAACAAAGGAGCTTCTTCTGTGGGCGGAGAGTCCGTAGGAATTAACATTCAGCTTCCCGAGGCTCAAGTTACCAATGAATATGTAACCAAGTCTCTCGGCTTTCATTATTTTTTCACCAGAAAGGTTATGTTTTCTTTTGCTTGTCATACCTATGTTTTTTTCCCGGGAGGATTCGGCACGCTGGATGAATTTTTTGAGATGGTTACTCTTGTACAGACCAAAAAATTGACCTATCCGGTTTTAGTCGTCGCCGTCGGAAAAGAATTCTGGCAGCCAATGCTGGACTGGGTGCAAAAACAAATCTATGAAGAGCATAAGGCCGTAAGCAAAGACGAGATGGCCATTATTCATCTGGTTGATTCGGCGGAAGAGGCCGCAGATCTAATTAAAAAGCTCGGTCCCAAACAGGTTTGATGAGTTTGGGTTTATAGCGAGCTTCGCTCGATATAGCCTGCGGGCTACAGAGATAAAAGTCGTATTTCTTCGGCTTCCCACCCCCTTTCTTTAAATGCCTCTATTGCTCGTTTTAATTCGCCGGATTTTTTCGGCGGAAGTTTTTTTATTTGACCAGCTTCAAACTGCGCTTGTAATATTTTCTCCCAGTTTTCTTGAATTTCTTCCATTCTTGAAATAGCTCTTAAAAAGTTTTCCGTATCGCGCCGGATGTAAAAAGTTAACATATAATCACGGTATACTCCTGCAAGCGTTTGCGCAATTTGAGGCGCCCAAAGAACATTTGGTCTGTTCATTATGGATTCCATTTTGTTGAATGATCCCGTAATGTTTTCGGGCTCTGCATCTGCCAATAATACCGCGGCGTATACGAATATTTCAGGCACAAACGCATCACTTGGAATTGAGGAGAGCATGTCGGTCATGTTTTGAAGAGTTTTTTTACCCTCTTCGGTTCTGCCCTGACCAAGCAGATTGCGCCCGATAATATATATGATGTCGGGCCTATTGGGAGCAAGGGTTAATGCCTTTTGGTAATACGGCTCCGCTTCTTTGGGATTTCTTCCCATTTTCTCTATATATCTTCCCGTTTCCATGAAATAGCGAGCATCATAAGGTTCCCGTTTGATTAAGTCTTCGGCGGCTTCAAGGATCTTCATTTTCAGCGTTGATGTTTTTTCTTCTTGAGACGAAAATTCAGGAACCGATTTTAAAAGATCGGTGCGAATTTTTCCCTGAGCATAAGTATAGGGCTGAAAAATTTCATCCAGAGCGGATGCAAATTGGGCGGCATCAACGTGTTTTGCCTTTATGGCGGCATATTTTTTAAGCTGGATATATGGTAATAGGACGGCTCGGTCAAAAAACAGCACGGCAATTATGGTAAAAAGAAGTATCACACCAGGAAAAAACCTAAAAGATAACAGGGTTTTATTTCCAGCCCATACCGGCTCTGCTGACGCTGGCGCAAGCCCATGTTCGGCGGAAAAAGTAAAAACAGCGAAGGCAAAGAAGGCAAAAAGTCCTATTGATGTCACCAATGCGTCAAAGAGAAATAAGGTATGAATAAAATATGCGGTTCCTAAAAAAACAAATGGGGCTCGTTTAAGACGATCAGCCCAATCCGCACCCCCCCTTTTTTTAAATGCAAGAAAAAAGAAAAATCCCCAAACGGCAAAATAAGAAACAAACCCTAAAATGCCCTGCATGACAAGCGCGTCCAATAATTTATTATGAGAACGATCCGGCCATGGCGGCGCGCCTTCACGAAAAAAATGTTCAGGATCAAAATGAGAGCTATATGCAATATAATAGTTTTCCGGCCCCCAACCGATTAAAAACTTGCCAAAACTTTCGTTGCGCGGATTTACCGAATTAAAAGCTATTTTTGCCATTATGCGTCTGCTTTGAAAATCAGCGTATAGAGTAGATAGATGCCGCTCAACTATCGGCGCAATTTTGTTTTTGTTTGCGAAAAAGAAAAGAGTAAAAAGCAAAAAAATAAGAAAAAGTCCGACAAAAGCTCTTTTGAAAAGTAATGTTTTACCCTCTTTGTTAGGTTTAGGCCGCATCCGCATTAAATATAAAGCCGCGACGATGAGAGCGATGGCTAATCCGAGAATTGCGCTTCGGGTTTCCGTAAGAAAAATCGCAACCACGGACATTACAAGGATTATTAAACAAAACATAAATGGGCCCCATGTTTTGATTGGGTTAGTGCGCTTTTTCAGATTAGGCCACAGCTGTCCAAGAAAAATAAGCGCCGAAAATACGGCAAAAAGCAGATATCCCGCTAAAAATGCGGGATTTCCGATAGTGGCGATGGGTCCTATAAACCCGGGAGTTTTTCCCAATCGTAAAACTTCAGAGAATGTTTGAATAGAAAGAATGCCTCCAATCAGAAGAGTAATGCCCCAATAGATTTGCCATTCTCTTTTTCCAAATAAAAGTAGGGTGGTTAGAAAAAAAGTCAAAAAAAAGAAAAACCCCACTAGTCCTTCTGCTCGTTCCAGAGTGCCGAAGAATGCCCTCAAACGATCCACAGCAAAGATTGTACTTATAACAAAAGAAGCGGCAAAGAATAATAAAGAAATAAAAATAGGGTTTTTAAAGCGATTTGCGGCATT
>CAYJUL010000054.1:0-4905 GCA_964373345.1 uncultured Candidatus Saccharibacteria bacterium | reverse complement strand
TACCAGATTTACGGCTCCTACGGTCCGGAGATTTAAGATTTTTAAAACAGTTTTAGACCTTTTATGGAGAAAATGGAATTTGGCGGCAGCCCCAAAGAGGCGCCTCTAGAATATTTACAAAAAATAATCAAAAATGCCCCGGAAAGAATAAAAAAAGAGTACGCCACCACCGAAAATACATGGCTAAGCTGTTTGATAACTGTACTTACTATAATAAGGCTTCGCATGCTGCTGCACAAAGCTAAGCTGGAAGAACTGTTATCGCCGGAAGTCCACAAGACGGCTATGGCGAAACTAGCCGCTCTGGAAAGACGAGTTAAAGAATTAAAAAAGCAATATCCCCAAAAAGAAACTGATCCTCCCGATAAAATTAAAGAAGAACTTTTGAAGGCAGCAAATATCTTTGAGCAATGAAATTCTCATATAACTGGCTAAAAGAACTGGTAAATTTCAAAGAATCGCCGGAAAAATTGGCGGAGCTTTTGAATATCCGCTCTTTCGAGGTGGAAGGCGTGGAAAAAATCGGGCGCGACTTTGCGCTTGACGCCAAAATTCCGACAAATAGGATTTCAGATGCGGGAAACCATTGGGGACTTGCCCGAGAGATTGCGGCGATCCTTGGGAAAGAATCAAGGATCAAGGATCAAGAATCAAAACCTAAAATACACGGCCAAGCCGCGGTAAAGATAAAAATCGCCAAGCCGGAACTGTGCCCGCGCTATGTAGCTCAAACCCTTGAAATAAAAAAAATTATCCCATCGCCGAAGTGGCTGCGGGAACGGCTTATAGTCTGCGGGTTGCGTCCGATAGGCGCGGTTGTGGATATCACTAACTATGTGATGCTGGAAACCGGTCAGCCGCTTCATGCCTTCGACCTTGATAAAATCCAGGGAGCCAAAATGACTATCGGGGAGTCAAAAAAGGGCGAAGAATTAACCACGCTTGACGGCACAAAGCATATTCTCCCCCAGGGGGCAATTATTATCGAAGACGCTAAACGCATAATTGACCTTGCCGGTATTATGGGAGGAGAAAATTCTGCCGTGTCTCATGCGACTAAACGGATCCTGCTACAAGCCGCGGTTTTTGACCCGGTGAGGATTTATAAAACTTCACGAGCGTTGAAATTCTCAACGGCCGCTGCCAAAATTTATTCGTCGGGTATTGATCCCAGCCAAGCATCGCTCGGGCTTGAACGTGCGGCAGAACTCCTTGAAAAAATTGACGGAGCGAAACGCATGGGGCCAGTAACCGACATCTACCCGCAGAAAACCCAGCCGGTTAATATACTTTTTCGAACCGAACATGTTAATAGAATTATCGGGCAGGAGTTTGCGCCAATTTTTTATAAAACAATTTTTGAGCGGCTAGGATTTATGGTAGAGAAAAAGGACGAAGACCTAATCGTCGAGGTGCCCACCATCCGCCGCGACATTCAGATTGAAGAAGACTTGATCGAGGAGGCGACGCGTATGTATGGATACGACAAAATTTTGCCAACACTTCCCGAAACGACAATAAAGCCTGCGGCCCGAAACCTTGAGACATGGTGGGAGGAGCGGATACGGGATTTCCTGGCAGGGACGGGGTTTAACGAAAGCAGGCTTTACGAATTTACCGGCGGCGAGGAGCTTGAAAAATTCGCTGTTGAGCAAAAAGGCCTCCTCGAGCTTGAAAATCCGATGAACCCGGAAACTAAATACCTTGTGCCGCGGACTTTGATAAAATATATCGCTTCGGCCGCAGACAATTTGCGGAACTTTGACGAGGTAAGAATCTTTGGGGTTGGGAAATCGTTCCTGGAGAGGGGAGGCAAAGCGGATGAACAAAAAGATTTAGCCATCGTACTTGCTCAAAAAAATACCTCCGGAGAAGAGGAATTCTATCGTATGAAAGGAGTTGTTGACGAACTTTTAGAAAAAATGGGGATTAGCGATCATTGGTATGACGACAAAGTCAACCGACGACTAACAACAAACAACTTACGACTGTTTCATCCGTATAGAAACGCGGAAATAAAGATAGGTGATGAAAAAATAGGGAATATCGGGGAAATTCATCCGGCTGTAGCGGAAAATATAAAAGCGAAGGCGCGGATTGTCGCCGCGGAAATTGATTTTGAAAAACTCGTGCAAGCGGCAACTTCGGAATCCGAATACAGACCGGTTGGCAAATATCCGGCAATTATCCGCGACCTTGCCGTAGTCGTACCTTCCGACACCAAAACCGAGTCAGTTCTCAATATAGTAGAAAATACGGGGGGCAAACTCCTCGCGGATACCGATCTTTTTGACTACTTCCAAGACGGGCGGATGCGTGAGTCAGAAGAAAAAAGCCTGGCGTTTCACCTGATTTTCCAATCGTCAGAACGAACGCTCAAAGATGAGGAAATAAACAAACTCGTCGAGAAAATTATCAAAGCCCTTGAGCAAAAAGGGTGGGGGGTGAGAAAATAAAGTTATGAATTGTTAAAAAGTAGAATTAAAAATTAGCTTGAACTTGCTCTTAAAATCTGCTATAATGGTGATATACTCCTTGATTTAATAGCTGGCTCACATAAGCCAATATCCGCCTCTGAAATTACGCAATTTTGGGGCGGATATTTATGTTGTTAAAGGAAGTTGTGGAAAACAAAATTATGCCCAAAAAGGCCATTAAAAAAAAGAAAAAGCCGTCAGAGTCGTCAAACGGCGATACCTACACCGCCAAGGATATTTATGTCTTGGAAGGGCTGGAGCCGGTGCGCAAACGCCCCGGAATGTACATTGGTTCCACGGGGCCAGATGGCCTGCATCATTTAATTTGGGAAGTTTTTGACAATTCTGCTGACGAAGCCATCGGGGGGTACGCCAAAAATATTGCCATCACTCTTCTGCCGCAAGATCGCGTCATGGTCATAGATGACGGCCGCGGAATCCCCGTTGACATTCATAAGCAAACAAAAAAATCGGCGCTGGAGACGGTAATGACTACGCTTCATGCCGGGGCAAAATTTGGAGGAGAGTCATATAAAATTTCTGGAGGATTACATGGAGTGGGAGTATCAGTAGTAAATGCCCTCTCTGCCTCGCTTAAGGCGGAGGTCTGTCGCGATGGAGGGCAATATATTCAGGAATATGTCCGCGGCAAGCCCAAATATGCAGTAAAAAAGGTCGGCAAATGCAAGGGGTCCGGAACCGCGGTTACTTTTGAGCCTGATCCGGAAGTTTTTGAAAAAATCCAGTTTGATTGGAGCCGCATTTTAGATCATATTCGCCAGCAGGCCTATCTCATCTCCGGAGTACGGGTGTCTATCATTGATCAGCGCAACGGCGGTAAATCCAAAGACGGCTCTATCCTGCACACTTCCTATACTTTTTATTTCGAAGGGGGCATTGTCTCGTATGTAAAATACCTCAACCGCGACGAAACCCCAAAACATGAAAATATTTTTTATGTTTCCAAAGAGGCGCAGATGGATTCGCGAAAAGTTCTGGTTGAGACCGCTTTTCAATATACCGACGATATCCAAGGAAAAGAAGCTTCTTTCGCCAATAATATCCATACAGGAGAGGGCGGAATGCATCTTACTGGATTCCGCACAGCTCTTACCCGAGCGCTTAATGACTACGCAAAGAAAAACGATTATTTCAAAAAAGACGATGAAACGCTCACCGGAGATGATGTGCGCGAGGGGATCACCGCGATTATTTCAGTAAAACTCCGCGAGCCGCAATTTGAGGGGCAAACCAAAGCAAAACTAGGCAATCCGGAAGCGCGGACCGCAGTGGAAGCCGTGGTCGGAGAAGCCGTCAAAGAATGGCTGGAAAAATATCCGCGCGATGCGCAAGAAGTCATCGGCAAAGCGCTCCTGGCGCAAAAAGCGCGCAAAGCCGCCAAGGCCGCTCGCGACACGGTGCTACGCAAAGGGGCGTTTGAAGGTCTTATGCTGCCGGGAAAACTTGCCGACTGCCAGTCAAAAAATCCGGAAGAATCGGAACTTTTCTTGGTGGAGGGAGATTCAGCCGGCGGCTCTAGTAAGCAGGGGAGAGACAGAAAATTTCAGGCGATTTTACCGCTTCGCGGAAAAATTCTTAATGTGGAAAGAGCAAGACTCGATAAAATGCTTACCTCTAAAGAAATAAAATCTCTTATAATCGCTATGGGCGCGGCCATTGGGGACGAGTTTGACGAATCGCGCCTCCGCTATCACCGCATTGTGATCATGACCGATGCGGACGTGGATGGCGCCCATATACGTACGCTCCTTTTAACGCTTTTTTACCGTTATTTTCCGGTGGTGATCGAGCGCGGGTATCTTTACATTGCCCAGCCGCCGCTTTATAAAGTCCAATCGGGCAAACTGATTCATTATGCCTATTCCGATGATGAGAAAGAAAGAATCATTGCAGAACTAAAAAAACAAAAACAGGAAGTCAAAAAAGAGCGCGCCGTAGCCAAAGGAAAAGAGGCTATAGAAGAAACCGAAGTAAAAGGAGCCCAAATCCAAAGATACAAGGGCTTGGGGGAGATGAACGCGATAGAGCTCTGGGATACCACGATGGACCCGGCGGCGCGACTCTTAAAACGCGTGGCGATCAAGGATGCGGCCGAAGCCGATAGGATATTTGATATTCTTATGGGCGACGAAGTGCTGCCCCGGAAAAAATTTATCCAGACACACGCCAAAGCGGTGAAGAATTTGGACATATAAAAATCCCGACCGGAGTCGGGCTAAAAATCTATTGGGAGAGTCTGATGTCGGGCGGATCGAGATCATCACTCTGCTCACTTCCTGACTTTGCAGTTTTTTCTTTCTCCACAAGCCAAAATCTTTTCACCGAACTAACGAACGCCTCTTTATAACGTCCGCGTAGCACTTCTTGAAAATAGAACTTGTCGGGATCACAATATTTGCAAAAGTAC
>CAYJUL010000053.1:0-5004 GCA_964373345.1 uncultured Candidatus Saccharibacteria bacterium | reverse complement strand
ACGATAAACCTGTTCCTTAATACAATTACACCAAAGCGGTCGCGTTCGCGACCGCTTTTGACTTGCGGGGGCTTTTTGGCCAGTAGAGTTAAGACTTACTATCCCCTTGCTCTTTTGTAAGCGTTATTTTAGTATGTAATAATGTTCAAGAGCTCTCACCTTATTGTATTTCTGGTGTTGCTTGCGGCCCTATTCGCTTCTTTGCTGGACTTTCCGCCTGATGAAATTTTCGGATGGCCCATTTCATTTTTACCCCGTTTGCCATTCTTTTTAGGGTTGGATTTGCAGGGCGGAACGCATCTTGTTTACGAAGCCGATTTATCCAAAATACCGGCCGAGAATCATGTTGAAGCCATGGAGGGCTTGCGTGATGTTGTGGAAAGAAGGGTTAATTTTTTTGGAGTTACCGAGCCCCTGGTGCAAACCGAAGAAGCCGGTGGAGGGAGGCGGCTTATCGTTGAGCTGGCCGGAATAAAAGATGTAAATCAGGCCATTCAAATGATTGGTCAGACGCCACTGCTTGAGTTTAGAGAAGTGAGACCGGAAGAAGAGACCAGTCGGATTCTGGAACAACAGAAAGCCGGTCAGACGGTCGGCGAGGATCCATACTTTCAGCAGACGCCGCTTACGGGCCAGTATCTTAAAAGGGCCAAAATAGACTTTGACCAGACGACATACAAGTCTTTAATTTCCATAGAGTTTAACGAGGATGGCAGTCGTCTTTTTGAGGAGATTACGGCGAGAAACGTAGGCCGTCCTTTGGCCATATATATAGACAATATGCTTATTTCAAGTCCGGTTGTGCAGGAAAAAATATCCGGCGGGCGGGCTCAAATAACCGGCGATTTTACCATAGAAGAAGCCAAGGCCTTGGCGCGTAATTTAAACGCCGGCGCGTTGCCCGTTCCCATAAAATTGCTTTCCCAGCAGACCGTAGGACCATCCTTGGGAGCCGCTTCGCTCGCGCAATCGCTTAAGGCCGGCGTGATAGGTTCTTTGGCCGTAGTAATCTTTATTTTAATTTTCTATCGCTTGCTGGGACTGATCGCCACATTGGCACTGGTTGCATATCTGCTTCTTTTGATAGCGATTTTAAAGCTCATTCCGGTAACGCTTACGATAGCAGGCATAGGAGGCGTTGTTTTGTCCGTTGGCATGGCCGTTGACGCCAACATTCTTATTTTTTCAAGAATGAGAGAAGAATTTGCCGCCGGCAAGACCTTTTCGCAAGTTGTGGCCGAAGGATTTTCGCGCGCGTGGCCATCAATACGAGACGGCAATTTTACCACACTGATCATAGCTCTTATACTTTTCTATTTCGGCACCAGTTTTGTTAAAGGATTCGCGCTGACCTTAAGTTTGGGCATTGTGTTGAGCATTTTTGCCGCCATGGTTTTCACGCGGCACTTATTGAAACTTTTCGAGGGCACAAGATTGGCAAACTGGCGCTGGCTGTGGAGATAATATTATGCGTAATTTTTTATTCACGTCGGAGTCAACAACCGAAGGACATCCTGATAAAATATCCGACCAAATCGCGGATGAGGTTTTGGATGAGGCTTTAAGGCAGGATAAATACAGCCGCGTGGCTTGTGAAGTTGCGGTCGGCATGGGTTATGTGATCGTGGGAGGAGAAATTACCACCAAAGGATGGATTGACGTTGGCAACCTGACGCGCAGGGTCATAGGCGAAATAGGTTATGATAAGCCGGAATACGGATTTGACCACCGCACTTTGGCCGTTTTTAACACAATCCACGAACAATCGCCTGACATTGCGATGGGCGTGAGGCGCACGGCAACAAAACAACAGGGCGCCGGAGATCAGGGGCTTATGATTGGTTTTGCCTCGAACGAGACCAAAGAACTAATGCCTTTGCCAATCATGCTGGCCCATAAATTAGCGAGGCGCCTTGCAAAAGCAAGAAAAGACAAAACCTTACCATGGTTAAGGCCGGACGGAAAAACGCAGGTTACGGTGGAATATAAAAATGGCAAGCCGCGGCGCGTTCACTCGGTAGTGATAGCGGCCCAACACGACCCGAGCGTAAGTTATGCCAAATTGAAGCGCGGCATAATGGCATCCGTGATTAAACCCGTTTGTTTTCCTTATTTATCAAAAACGACTAAATTTTATATTAACAACACGGGACGCTTTGTTATTGGCGGACCCGCGTCGGATTGCGGTCAGACTGGCAGAAAGATAATAGTTGACACATACGGCGGCATGTCTTCGCACGGAGGAGGAGCATTTAGCGGAAAAGATCCTACGAAAGTAGATAGGTCAGCCGCCTATATGGCGCGTTACATAGCCAAAAATATAGTTGCCGCAGGGCTTGCCGAAAAGTGCGAAGTTCAGCTGTCTTATGTAATTGGAGGCACCAAGCCCTTATCGCTTAATATCAATCTTGCCGGTGAAGATATCGTAAGCGAAAGCCGTTTGGTAAAAATTGTTCCGCAGATTTTTGATCTATCGCCCGGAGGCATCATTCAGCAATTGAAACTTTTGCGGCCAATATACAGAAAAACGGCTTGCTATGGGCACTTTGGGCGCAACGAACCGGAATTTACCTGGGAGAAGACGGACAAAGTTAAGGCGATACTACGAGCAATATAAATCCGTTAAATCAGCGTTAATCCGCGTCGTTACGAGATGTATTTTAATTTTCTCCGCTATCGCGCAATATATTATCTTTTTTCCGGAATTTTGATTGCGGGAAGCTTTGTTGCTCTTCTTGTTTTTGGCTTGCGCTTCGGCATTGATTTTACGGGCGGCAGCATTCTGGAAGTAGAATATAAAAATTCAAGACCTTCCGTGGGCGAAATCAAAGAACAATTGGATGGTTTGAATCTGGGCGATTTTTACGTACAGCCCGTAGGAGAAAAAGCGGCCCTCTTGCGGATGAAAGACATTGATGAAAGCGTGCACCAGGAAGTGCTTGCGAGGCTCGGAGCCAAAGAGCAAAGGTTTGAATCCATAGGACCTACAATAGGGAATGAATTAAAACGCAAGACCGTAATAGCCGTGGCGCTGGCGACGCTTGCAATTATGTTGTATATTGCTTTTGCTTTCCGGAGCGTATCGCGGCCCGTTCGTTCTTGGCAATACGGCATCATTGCCTCCGCGGTTGCGTTTTTCCACGACGTTTTTATACCCCTGGGAGTACTTGCCTTTCTGGGCAACATTTACGGAACCGAAATATCGGTTCCCATCGTAGCCGCGATTTTAACGGTTTTGGGTTATTCCATAAATGATACTGTTGTGGTTTTTGACCGAGTACGGGAGAATCTATCGCGTCATAGCGGATTGTCTTTTGAAGACGTTGTAAATCAGAGCCTGAACCAAACCTTTATCCGTTCCTTAAACATTTCTCTTACCACTATTTTGATTCTTTCTGCAATTTTATTTTTTGGCGGCGACACGCTTAGAACTTTCGCTCTGGTCCTTATTGTCGGCATAGCGTCAGGAACTTATTCGTCAATTTTTTTGGCCAGCCCCTTGTTGGTAACGCTGGTGTTGAGGCGTAAGCCCTTGACAGTCAAAACTCAATATGCTTAAATAGATAAGAGCATAAGAGAACAATATATGAAGTCATCAGCCATAAAATTGTCATCCGCGCTTTTGTCAAAGTTAACGCCAAGAACAAGAGAAGTTGTTGAGCGTCGTTTTGGTTTGCGGAAAAGAGATCCGGAAACCCTTGAAGCGGTGGGAAAGAGCTTCGGAATTACACGGGAAAGAGTGCGTCAGATAGAAGCGGATGGCCTGACGCGCGCTCGAGAATCAACCGCGGACCCAGAGTGTTCCGCAGGGCTTAGAGGCCTGTGTAAAGATTGGGAGCGTCATTTGCGTAAGCACGGGGGCTTGCGCCAAGAAAATAAGTTTATTGAAGAAGTAGGAGGGGGCGGCAAATATCACGTTCTGTTTTTGCTTGCCATGGGAGATTTTTTCCATCGCTCAAAAGAATCGGAGAACCTCCAGGCGTTCTGGGCCTTAAATCACGATGCCGTCGTTGCGGCAAAGCGCACTGTTAAAACGGTTTCGGACGTCTTTGAAAAGACCCGCAAAGCAATGAACGAGAAAGAACTGTTGTCTTTATGCAATAAAGAGTTGCATAAAACAGGGGCTTCTCTACTGGACCGCAACGCCCTTTTGTCTCATCTGGATGTTTTTAAGGACGTAAGTATTGGTCCTCACGGCCTGTGGGGTTTAAGCGAGTGGCCTGAAATTCGCCCGCGAGGTCTTCGCGACAGGGCGTATTTGGTGTACCAAAAAGAAAAAAAACCTCTGCACTTTACCGAAGTTGCGCGTCTTATTTCAGTCCATGGTTTTGCGGCAAAGGCGAGGCCGGTCATGCATCAGAGCGTGCATAACGATTTGATCCGAGACCCAAGATTCGTACTTGTCGGACGGGGAATGTACGCTTTATCCGAGTGGGGCTACAAAGCTGGTGCCGTGCGCGAAGTCATAGCCGACGCTATCCGTGAGGCCAAGAAACCTCTTAGCAAAGAAGAAATCATTTCACGGGTTTTGCGGCAGAGGCAAGTTAAAGACAACACCGTGCTTATTAATCTTCAAAACAGCAAATGTTTTGCGCGCACGGCAGACGGTAAATATAAAATTGCGTCCGATTTGGAGAGCACCCTCGTCTAGATCAGCGATAATAAAAGTGGTATTCTATGGCTAGCGGAACGCTCGACATATCGGGCTATCGCCCGCTATGGCGGCTAGTGCGCTCGACATATCGGGCTATCGCCCGCTATGGCGGCTAGTGCGCTCGACATATCGGGCTATCGCCCGCTATAAAAAAGCTCGCCCCGTTGGGCGGGGGAACGCCTTAAGACTTATCTTTTAAAACTTAAGACATTATCGCGGTAGCCCGGAGCTTCATTGTATGGCTATTGTCTCTACTCCTTACGAAATTATTTCAAACACTTTGCTCCAGAGCAATTTCTTGTTGCTTTGGCAGCTTTTTAGAACATGGTGGTGGGTTATCCTGCCATTTC
>CAYJUL010000052.1:0-5068 GCA_964373345.1 uncultured Candidatus Saccharibacteria bacterium | reverse complement strand
GTTTCACTCGCAAGAATCGCATTCTCGGGCAAGGCCCTAAAAACCTCGTCGAGCGTCGGGATCTGTTCGCCTGCAAACTCGGGAGCGAACCAAAAACCCGCGTCCAGTTGTTTCAGTTCCGGCAAAGTCATCTTGCTTACCTTGCCTGATCCATTTGTCGTGCGGTCAACGCTTGGATCGTGCATCACGACAAGTGCGCCGTCTTTTGCGAGCTGCAAATCAAGTTCAATCCCGTCTGCGCCGGCTTGCAGCGCCATGCGAAACGCAATAAGCGTGTTCTCCGGCGCCCGGGCTTCAAACCCGCGGTGGGCAATTACAAGAATCCTGCCTCGCGAAAAAATATCGTACAGCATAATCCCGCTCCTCTCACTCCACATAGAATTCATTTTCGGGGCGCATTGGCTGGCCTTGCTGTAAACGGATTATTCTATCGCTTTTATGTATCTTGTCAAGCCAACACGAAGTAAAGAAAAACCGCTCCCTGTTTTACGGCTGATGATATTCTCGAAAGTTTGCGGCGCATACGGGAGTTGAACCCGTGTTACCGCCGTGAGAGGGCGGCGTCCTAGGCCACTAGACGAATGCGCCAAAGATCGAGCGGAGCCAAACCCGGACCCCTGAATTTACTCCCAAAGAACGATTACGTATGCTACCAAAATTTCTAAATTTTGCTAGGCCGGTTCCAGCTCCTCTATGATTTTCTTCATTTTCATCTCTTCCGAGCCGTCCACCAGAATTAAATCTCCGGTCTTCGTTTTTTCCCGCAAGGCAAGCCCCGCAGCATTAGAATCGTCAAAGACATAAATTTTATCCTCCGAGAGGCCGTGTTTTTTTGCGCCCTCCGCTATAAACTTGGCGTGCGGCCCGACGGTAAAAAGAATGTCCGCTGCGCCCGAGGCTCTCTCGCCTATGGACTCGTGAGCCTCAATCGCATATTTTCCGATTCCAATAATATCTCCTAAAACGGCTATTTTTCTTTGAGCTTCCAGCTTGCCCAAAATATCCAATCCTTCGCTCATAGAAAATGATGACGCGGATGCCGAGCTATCTAAAATTAAGGCGTCGTGTATTCCTTTCAAAAGCCTGTTCTCGCCAGGCATGCCCTTAAATCCGGTCAGAGCCTGTGAAATCTCAACCAAATTCTTGTCCGTCAGAAGACCGACGGCCGCGGCGGCCAAAGCGGCGTATATGTTTTCTTTTCCAAAAAGCCCTTTTAGCCAAACCGGAACTATGCGCCCCTCATAATTGATTTTAAAATTGGTGCCCAAAGACGGGCTTTTGGTTATGAATATGTCCGTTGCCCGCAGTTCCGCGTCTTCCACAAAACCGAAGCTTAGAGTCTTAGCCGAACTGCCGCGCTTTACATCAAGACAGGCTTCGTCGTCTGCGTTATACAAAAGATTGCCGGAACCCGGCATGATTTTAAGCAAAGACGGCAAATGTCCCGCGTCTTTAAGCTCGCCGGCAAAAAAATCTTTATCGGGACTCGGCTCTCCAATGTGAGTTATAAGAACTATCAAGTCGGCATCCGCGCGCATAATATTCGTAAGCATGCTGCGTTCTTGCGGCGGCGCGGCGGAAAAATCGGGCGTCAGGAGAAGCATATCGCCGAAAAGCAGAGCGCTCGCTTTCACCCTATCAAGCCGTATAACTTTGTGCCGATTTTTCAGAATATGCGAAATCGCCGCGGCGGCCAATAACTGACCTCGTCCACCTATTACAATCACCCGCGGATGTTTTAATGAAAATAAAAACTTTACGGCTAGGTTGTTCATTGAATTAATCGTGACTTCATTTTTATGGGTTTTTGACTAATTTCTCATAATCCGGCGGTATTTCCCAATAGTCAATGATGTACTTGGCGAGTTCTCGAAAAACGGGCACGGCGGAATACTCAGCGGTTTTGGTTTTGGGATTATTAAGTTTTACCAAAATCAGAAAACGCGGATCAAATGCCGGCGCAAAACCCATGAAACTCTGTATCGTTTCTTCGGAATACCCGGCTTTCTGTATTCCCAAAGCCGTCCAAGGAACCTGGGCCGTCCCGGTTTTGCCGCCGATATAATAACCGGCTATGCCGGCCCTCTTGCCAAAACCGTTTTCAACTACGCTTACCAGCATGCCGACTATTTTATTGCTTGCGTCCTTGGAAATGACCTGCGATCCGATTTCCGGTTCGTATAACGTTTCTGTGCCATCCGATTGAATTATTTTATCCACAACAAAAGGTTTTACCAAAAAACCTCCGTTTACGAGAGCCGAAAAAGCCCTTGCCATCTGTATCGGAGTTACTTCTATCCCGTGGCCGAAAGCGGCCGTTGCGAAATTTATTTCACGTCCGTTCCGCAGATTTTTATTTTCTGAATGAATCTCACCCGCTAAATCTATATCCGTCGGCTCAAAAAAACCAAACTTCTTTATGTACTCCAAAAATCTTTGATGACCAAGCTGACGCTCGGCAAAAACCGCACCGGTATTGACGGATTTCTCCAAGACTCCCGTCATCGTCTGCGTCCCATAATCCCGCCCGTCGTAATTATAAATGACGTATCCGCCTATTTGTATTTTGCCGGGGTCTTCAAAAACGGTATCCGGAGTTACGCGTCCTGCGTCTATGGCTGAAGCCATTGTGATGGGTTTGAAGGCGGACCCGGGCTCAAAGATTTTTTGCAGGGCGGGATTTTGAAAAAGACCCCAGTCTTTCTGCGAAAAATACTTATTGGGATTAAAGCCGGGCCAATTGGCCATTGCCAAAATTCTGCCCGTTGACGGATCCATCACTATAATGGTTCCCTCTCTTATACCCAAATCCTTTGAAGCGCCGCGCAGAAGATTTTCGGCAAAAAACTGAATGTTATAATCAATGTTCAAAACAATATCTGAGCCTTTATTGCTTGCGGGTATTCGAGAGTTCTTGGATAGAAACGGGATTTTAGCGCTTGGCTTGGAAGCCAAAGCCTTTTTGCCCCGCAACTGGTCATCGTAATATGCCTCCAGGCCATATTGACCCGCGCCGTCCGCGCCGACAAAACCGGCAATATGCGCGCCAAGATATTCCTGCGGAAAATATCTGGATCTCTGGCTTCTAACGTATATGCCTCGCAATCCCGCGCCGGACAGCGCTTCAGCTTCATCGCCCGCAAGGCGCATCTTAAGCGGCTCATACAGGTTTTCTTTATCGGCAAGCTTAACGGCGAGGGCCTCCCGCGCAATGCCAAGAATGCCACCCGCAATATTTGCAACCGATTCAGAATCTTCTATCTCCGCGGGAGAGGCAAAAGCGTACTTTTGATCAACATTGGTGGATAGAGTATAAAGCCTGCCGTTTTTGTCCTTTAAAAAAATATCGCCCCTGTCTTCGGTAATGGGCGTTTGGATAAAATTATTCTGCCCCCGGGAAAGGGCCCGATAAAACTCCCCTTTAACTATTTGCAGAAACGCAAGCCGTAAAGAAACTGCCGCCGCAAAAAGCAGAAAAAAAACAAAAACGATATTAAGGCGCGCCCTGCCCATAAGATCTTGCGACTATGCCGTCAAAAATTTTAATATAACTAACCGTGGTAACCTTTTCTAGAGCCGCATCGTAAGCCCTTTGCTGAAATTTATTAAGAGAATCGGCTTTAGAAAAGTTTATCACAAGAACGTTCTGACGCAAAACAAGCTCCTGAAGTTTTGACAAATAAGAATTATAGGAAGCCCTGCCTGAAGCCATTGCCGCAATCTGCCAAACATACAAAATAAACATAAAGCATATTCCCGCGATCAAAACAGCGCTAATGAGCTTCGTATTGAGCGATCCGATGTTGATCATTTTATTTTGACTATTATTCTTAATTTGGCCGATCTGGCTCTGGGATTTAATTTCAGTTCCGGCTCTCCCGCGCCTATGGGCTTTTTAACAGGCAGCTCGCCAGCGCCATCCTTAACTTTTTGCCTGAAAAAATTTTTAACAAGCCTGTCTTCCAGCGAATGAAATGTTATTACTGCCATGCTGCCTCCAACGGCGAGAGCGCTGAAAGCTTGCGGCAAAACAGTTTCTATGTTCCTTAATTCGTTATTGACCGCGATCCGCAAAGCCTGAAAAGTTTTGGTGGCGGGATGTATTTTCCGGCTCCGATACCACCCCGGCACGGCTCTTTTGACGATGTTTGCAAGCTCTTCGGTGCTTTTAATGGGATTTACGCGTCTATGGTAAACAATTGTTTCTGCTATTCTTGCGGCGAATATTTCTTCCCCGTATTCTCTTAAAATCTTGGCGAGATCTTCCTCTGAATATTCATTTACTATTTTCTCCGCGGTTAACTCTTGATTTGAGTCCGCGCGATATCTCATGTCCGGCCTTTCGTTTTTGAGAAAAGTAAATCCCCTTCCGCTTTTTTCTATGTGCCAGCTGGAAAATCCTAAATCTAAAATTACGCCATGCGCCGGACCAACTTTATATTTTGCGATAATTTTTTCAAGGTTTGAGAAATTATCGTGAACAAGAATCAGTCTTTTCTTTAATTCCTTATGTTTTACTCCTGATTCCAGCTTCTTGATTTGTTCTTCATCCCAGTCTATGCCAAGCAATATTCCATTTGGTCTGATTCTTTCTAAAACGGCGAGGCCATGACCTCCTTCGCCTATTGTACAATCAATGAAATTTTCATTGGCCTGCGGATTAAGATAATAAAGAACTTCTTTTAATAAAACGGGTTTGTGCATTATGATGAAATCTATATTCCAAGCTCTTTCAATTTTTCGGCCATATCTCCAATGACGCTCTCCGTTTTTTGCTTATACTCCTGCCACAATTTTTCATCCCAGATTTCAATGCGGTTTGAAAGTCCCAATATAGCAACATTTTTTTGCAGGCTTGCATATGTTTTAAGGTAGTCGGGAATTAAAACCCGTCCCAACTTATCCAGAGTTATGTCTACGGCGCCCGACAGTATATTTCTGGCAAATCCCCTTGCGTCTATTTGAGAAGGCAAATTTTCAAGTTTCTTAGCAACTCTTTTCCATTCAGCGATGGGATATAAAACAAGGCAAGTATCAATGCCTTTAGTGAGAACGGTTCGCTTGCCCA
>CAYJUL010000051.1:0-5155 GCA_964373345.1 uncultured Candidatus Saccharibacteria bacterium | reverse complement strand
CCTCTGCCGTAGCTTTCTCCTGCGCCACGCCCTTAGTAACGCCCTGCATATTACCGTAGTAATACCCGCCGCCCAAGCCGACTATCAGGGCCACGGCAACCCAAACCCATTTCATGGTTCCTTGTTCCATAAAAATCAAAAGTTAGCTTATATATTTTGATTATACGCGGCCTAAACAACACTTTCAATAAAGTTATCCACAATAGACTTTCTTGGAGAATTTCATTCGACCGAAAATCGAGTAAATAAACCTCGGCGCAAGACAACTCTGTATACTTTTATGACTATAAAATAAGCAATGAAAAAATAGAGCAGCGCAAATCCGAAGCCATATAAAAGTTTTACAGTGTCAAAAACTCCTGAACAGATGACCTGGCGCAGTCCTTCAAAAATATAAGACGTAGGAAGTACTTTGGCAATATACTGCGCCCAGACAGGCAAGGCCGAAAGCGGATAATATACGCCGGAGAAAGGGGTAAAGATAAAAGGAAGAGTCCAGGTCAAGGATTCGGCAGATGACCCGAACCGGAGCATGATAGCCATCCCGAATAATGCGATAGTCCAGCTGAAAATAAAGAGTACGGCCAAAAATGGAATTAACATAAACCCGAGTTGAAAAATATTGTAGGAAAACAAGAACCACGCTACCGCAAACGGTAAGAATAACGACAAACATCCTGCAACTATGCTTGTAAGTATGAGGCCGGTAACGTATTCGGCAACCGTTAACGGCGTCGCAAAAAGATTAATGAAATTACGAACCCAGACATCTTCCAAAAACGCCATATGGAACCCGAGTTGTGCGCGAGTAAAAAAGTTCCATAAGAGGACTGCGCCCAAAAGCACCGTCAAGAAATTAAATCCAGACTGCCCGACGTTATTAAGGTACACAGTGATAAAACCCCAGGTCAGTAAATCGAGCGTCGGCCAATAAAAAATGTTGATGAGGCGCGATCCGCGCTTCATCAGATAAAGTTGGCGTAAAAAAATGGCGTAAGAACGTTTAGGGCTCATCCCACACATAACTTGCACTATTCAGTTATTACGCAGACTTCCCAAAGTACGCGTAATGTCCAAATGTGAAGCTTGAAGTTTATCCCACACGCACATATTACCGACAAAAGTGCAAGTTATGTGTGGGACTCATGCGTGTAGCGGATGCAACGATAATGGTTCTCGCGCAACCGAAATAAACAGTTCTTCAAGATTTTTCTTTCCGTATTGGCTCGGTAGTTGCCGGGGATCTCCTTCAAGAAGAATTTTACCGTGAGAGATAAAGAGCACCCGATCGCATACTGCCTCTATCTCGTACATGTCGTGAGACGTCCAAAGGATGGCGGATTTGCTTGACAGCACGTATTCTTTTATACGGCTACGCATAATTTGCGCGGTACTCGGATCAAGGGAGGCGGTGGGCTCATCCAAAAGAAGCAGCCGGGGATTATTGAGTAGCGCCTTGGCAAGATTGACACGTGACTGTTCGCCGGAGGAAAGAAATCCGACGCGAGTATTAGCAAATCGCTCCAGGTCAAAATCTTTTAAAAATGTTTGCACTGTATTCTTGGTATTAAGCACGCCATACAAAAGTGCAAAGATGTAAAGATTTTCCCGCACGGTAAGATTGCCGGGCAGTTGCGCATATACTGCGGCAAAATTCATCTTCTGCAGAATCTCGGATTTATGTTTTTTCAAATCCTTGCCGAAAACATGTATCACTCCGGACGTTGCTTCAAGCAAGCCCAAAATCATATCAATTGTCGTGGTTTTCCCCGCGCCGTTTGGCCCGAGAAGCCCCAAAATCTCGCCGGCGCCAATAGAAAAAGAAACGCCTTCCACAGCCCTGAGACCATCATATACTTTAGTTAAATTTTTTGCTTCTAAAATTTTCTCCATTGCTATTCTCTTATTTCAACGAGCGAGGAGCAAAATGAAAATTTGTTTTCATTTTATCCGAGCGACGTTGAAACAAAGGGTTTAATACCCTTTATTCGTGCGAATTAGGGTATATAGGAAATGACGCTTTTCACCGGCGTGGGTAAGTGCTCGGCGATACGATAAAATACGTCCAAACTTCTCTGTTCTCTTTCCAAAATATCCGTATTGGCCAAAAGATTTAAATGCCGCGAGGTTGATTTAAATGATAGCTTTATAACCGAAGCAATTTCCGTAACACGCGCTTCTTTCTCTTTTCTAAGATAAGCCAAAATCGCCAACCGCCTTCGGTTAGCCAAAGCTTTAAGAGATTTTTCCAGGCTGTTTTGCATATCTTGAATTATACTCACTTCATCCGCGGGCACAATCCCTATCCACTATTCTCTTATTCGTACGAATAAGAGAATAGTGGCTGGGATACCAACATAGATTACAAATCTGAACATCTATTTAGGATTCCCTATATGTGCAATACTCACATTCTTGGTGGCGCTCCGGTATCGGGCCGGTTATTATGGAATGTGCTTTTTCCAGCACCGAAAGTCCGCGCGAGGGAGATACGTCCATTCTGATAAGTTCGGTTTTAAAATTGGCCATACCTAAATTGTACGACTGTGGCCAGAAAAACATAAGATAACCGTATTCTGCCGGCTCGTATCCGTTTTTCTGAAAAAGCAGCGCGTATAAATCAAGCTGATGGCGGTAATGCTCGTGAGTATCCTCTTTGGTCGGGTAGCCGCGGGTTTTAAAATCAAAGGGAACGAATTTTCCGTCCGGAGTAACTAGCAGATCATCAATTGCGCCGCTAACCAGCATATTGTATTCCGGAATTTCGGCTCGAATTCCTCCTCTGCCAAAATTAAACTCGCGCCATTGATGCAGTTGCTTTTTGTCGTCAAAAAGCCGTCCTTCAACTTTGCCGTCTATTTCCGGAGGAAGCTCGCCGCGCAATCGGTACTCGTCAAAATATTTTTTGAAAACATTATCCATCCCGTCCGGAAGCGAAGGATATGCTCCTCGCGGGCGCTTAATCTCCTCATTGTGATGCAGCCAAAGACAACGAGGGCATTCAAGCAGATAACTTATGCCCGAGGGTGAAATTTTTATTGGCTTGTTTTTATTTTCCATGATATTTTTGTTATTTCTCCCCGTTACCGCAGAGATTTTACTTACAATACTATCTTCTCTTGATATTCTGAATTCGCGGTGGGGGTGGCTTAGTGTGGAACCTCGCCTCATCAACGAGAGTTCTCGGGGTGCAACTCCCCGCACCTCCACCGCTTCAAGAGTTATCCACACCCGTATTGACAGATATACCAATATCGACTATACTATAAATAGTTGATGAGGCGAATTCTACGCTAAGTTAGAACTCCCGGAAAACCGCAGAAATGCGGTTTTTTGGTTTTTATAAAGCCCTCTCAACCCATAATGTATCTTATATTTCTTCCCGCAACTACGGGAACTATAAAATACTTTTTATCTCCCTTAAAATCTCCGGCGGGATAGGATCGCGCGCCGGGCTTTTGCCCGGATAACGCCAGGCGGTGATAATCTTTATCTTTTTCTCTCCCCGAAACTTTGCAAGTACGTAGAGCGCCCAGATTTCGGAATATTTTTTCCCTTCCGCGGGCTGCATCACCCCGATAGCATCTTCGATTATGCCCTCCTCCATGCGCATAGGATGACGGATAACTCTCTTCACACGCGATTCGGTAAGCCGGTAGTAGCGCATCTTATCCCGCGAGTGATTGGTCCATAGATATTTTTCACTCTTCACCTTCATTCTCACGTTAGTTTACGCTATAAACCGGCTAAATTCAAATCGGTCCGATAACCATCGGACCGATTTGAATTATTCTAAAACCAATTACTGCAATTCTTTTTCTATATCCCCCAATTCCGCGTCCAGCCCTTCGATCGGGGTAGCGTTCAAATCTCGCTCAAGAGAAGCAACGTCGTTTGCTGCAGCGCCGCCGGTTGTCCCTTCCGGTAGAGGAACATATCCGTAGTAATAATAGTATACAGCGAAAAGTAGCACCAAGAGGGCAACAACAGCCACTGCCACCCAAAGCCAGGGACTTTGCTTAGGTTGAGACAACATTTGAGGTTGATTTCCGTTCATAATCCACGAAGCGTGTAGCGCGTACCGTGTAACTCAAGTTTCTCTTGCGATACACGTTACAAGTCACACGATTATTGTATTGCTGGCGTTGTGGTCGCCTTTGGCTCTTCATCTCCCAGACCTTTGATGGAATTTACCACGTCTACAAGCGCCCGATGCGCTTCCTTTATTGCTTCTTTCACGCCATTAACCACCTCGCGTACTTTCTTGAATGCTACTTTAAAGTCCGGATCTTTTACCGCCTCCGCGTATTTTACTTTCGCATCTTCAAGAGCTCGCTCGGCGGCTGCTATTTTATCGTTAGCCGCGGAAAGTTTTATACGAAGCTCGGCAACATTTCGGCCATTCTCCTCTGCCTTGCTCAACCGTGAGACAATTCTGTCGGAAAGATCTTTCAAGCGCTTTATTGCGGCCTCAAATTTGCCGACCATCTGATTAAAAAATCTTTCTATATTCTCGCCTCGTTTCTCTCCAAGCTTCTTTTTTAACTCTTCTTTGCGCGCCTTCTCCTCTTCTCTAAATTTTTCGCGCTTGTCTTTCAATTCCTGCTTAACGGCCTCCCGCTTCTCTTTGAGTTCTGTTTTGAAGACTTCTTGCTTCTTTTTTAACTCTCCTCGCAGCGCCTCACTTTTCTCTTTTAATTCCTGCGATAGCGCTCCACGCTTTTGCTGGAACTCCTGCTTTACCGCTTCCCGATTCTGCTTCACTTCGTCCTTCAACTGCTCCCGCTTCTCCTTTACTTCCTGTTTTACCGCCTCTCGTCTTTCTTTGACCGCCTCATGGAATACGGCCAAAGCCGCCAGCGGAGCAAGCTGCAGCGCCAATGATGAGCCTATGATAATTGCTGTAATTTTTCTCATATCACTTAAATTTATTTACTAAGTCGCCCTTTTAGCATACTGCATATTTTACACCAGTCAGACTATAAGTCAAAAAAGTTTTCCACACCTAAACCCCGTTAGAAATCCGCTCCGTCGAAGGCGTGGCGGCAGCCCCGACTTAATGTCGGGTCTTATTTCTTACGGGGTAATCCTTGCTGTGCCTGCAAAGTCGGGCGACCCCGCTTTGCGAAGTTTACCCCGCTCTTTCTGGAAAGGG
>CAYJUL010000050.1:0-5182 GCA_964373345.1 uncultured Candidatus Saccharibacteria bacterium | reverse complement strand
GTATCTTTTTCTGGTGCTTTCGGAAGATAAAAGATAGTTTCGTTGTCTTGATTCAGGTTCGGGCAGAATTATATTTTTGGGAAATTGCGAGCGGGAGAGATCAAGTTCGGCACCGTCCGGAAGCATATTCCAGTAGTGAGAACGCATCGCTTCAAATCCCGATACCTTTTCCAGAGAAGCCCGAAGGATTTCGCCCTCAAAAAAATCCTGCACGACGAGAGTCGTTACCGCGCATTGTCCCCATGCCGAATTTTCCGGCGTCCATCCGGCCGGATCGGCGCTAGTTTCCATGCTCCAGCTTATGCGTATCAGCATTTCCAGCTCGTGTATATCCATTTACGCGCCTCCCTTTTGCATCGCGTCCGCGACCAGCGGAGGAAGCTCATCAAAGTGCCGTATTACGAAATCGGGCCGGGTGGCCATCATTAAGCCTTCGGGCACGTGCCCGTTTAAATAAGCCACTGCTTTAACTCCGGCTTGCCGGGCGTGGCGCATATCCGAGGGAGCGTCGCCCACGTAAAAACATCTGTCCAGGGGAACGAGATGGCGAAGCGCGAGGGATGCTATGACGGCCGCTTTATCGGTTCTTTCAAGAATAATACACCTGAAGAAGTCTAACAGGCCTAGTCTGGCCATCAGCGGCTTAGCCAGACTTTGCGTCTGCGCGCTTACAAATGCAAGAGCTACGCCGTTTTTTTGAAGCCCGCAGAGAGCCTCTTTGACCCCGGGCGAGAGCGCTATTTTATCCATATGCCGCATGTATTCTTTTCCGTAAATTGCATGGAGCTTGGCGCCCTCTTCCGTTATTCCGCGCGAACGATATATGATCATATAGTCTCCATTGGCCGCCTCTATTTCGCGGTAATATTCTTCAAGGGTTATAACGGGACTGACGCCCAATTCTATGAATATTTGACGGATGCCGGCGTAAAAAAAGGGAGTGTCGTCAAAAACGGTTCCATTGCCGTCAAGCATTACCAGCGCTCGCGTCATTTTCTCTCCTTGTTTTTAAGGTTCTCTTACTTGCCATACGCATACTAGCGCCGTTTTATTAATTGTCAAATTTTTTTGATGATGATATGATATAAAAATCTGATTTTAATTTTTAACTAAATTATCATGCAACATCCCAAAGAAGAGAAAACGGTTTTACTAATTAAGCCCGACGGAGTCAAGCGGGGGCTTATCGGCGAAGTTATAAAGCGCGTAGAATCGCGCGGTCTTAAACTCATTGCGCTAAAAATGATCGTAGCCGATAGCAAACAGGCCCATGACCACTATCCAAATACCGAGTCGTGGCTGCGCGGTATGGGGGAGAAAACGCTTGAAAATTACAGTCAATACGGAAAAGACGCGATAAAAGAAACGGGTACGGACGATACGCTCCAGATAGGCAAGATGGTTGCTCGGTGGAACGTGGACTTTCTTATTTCCGGCCCGATGGTTGCGATGGTTGTGCAGGGCATTCACGCCATAGATATGGTGCGCAAGATCGTCGGGAAAACCGTGCCGGCGGCCGCGGAGATGGGTACGATCCGCGGAGATTTTTCAGTTGATTCGCCCACGCTGGCCAATATAGAAAAAAGGGCCATTCATAACGTAGTTCACGCGGCCGGCACTCCGGAAGAGGCGGCTCATGAATTAAAACACTGGTTCGATCCGGAAGAAATCCATGAATACAAAAGAGCTGAAGAGGACATAATGTTTTAATGTGGTATAATAAAAATGCCTCGCTTGCGTTTCTGTAGATTCTGGGTAATAAGTTTTTTCGGGGAGTCTTATATCTTGTCCCGCCTTGGCGGGACATTGCGGACACCCACCTGGACTATTTGCCGGGAGATTCTACAGGATTTGCGGCGGGGCATTTAATTTAAAAGGGGAGCCGACTGTAAGCTCCCCCGAAGACGCTTTGGCAACCTTTCACAAAAGCGTCTTGGACGCATTGGCGATGGAGAATTTTATTGTTGTTAAAGCGGAACTTTAAATGTCGGATCTTTGCTCGACGAAGCGGGTTTCGGCCTCGCGAAATCGTAAATATACTCATAAAACAAAGTTTTTTGAGCGGGAAATGCTACGACGCGAAGCCGTGTACCGAACGAAGTTCTGGTACTGCGGTTCCAACCGCTATACGGGAGATGGGCGGGTCGTTTTTGGTACCTGGGCTCGGTTTTGAGATGTAAAAAGCGGCTTTGTGGGCCGCTTTGGAGTTAAGATACCTTACGGAGCTCCTCCCGGAGTCTTGTTAATGCTGTTGCTCGTTTTTCTTGTTTTGTTTGTTCCTTTTCCCGTTGTTCACGTTCTCGTTGCCGTATCTTAAGCTCGGCTTCTTTCCGTTCGCCAATTTCGAAAAGTTCTTCCATCAGTTTAAGTATCTGACGGTCTTTGTTTTCGTCTGATGGTGTGATACTCACGTAAAGTGCATCCCCGTGCTCCACGTCAATTCCAATAGAAGCGGTGTACTTACAAAGGAATAGATTTACTGCTAGAGCACCAAGCTCTGTGTTAAGCGTCTCAGGTGTGTCTGCTCGCAGCACGCTATTACCAGACTCTGAGGATTGTTTGAGTCGCTCAAGCACATCAACAACAAACTGTTTTTCTCCTGGAGTTACATCGAGTAGTTCATTGTCCCACAGTATTTTCACTTGTCCCCCCCCTTTCTCTTAAAGAACTATCCTAATCTTATCCAACCAACGAACTAAAGTCAATGATACGGGGAGATGGGCGGGTTGTTTTCTGTGCCGATTTTCAGTTTTGGGCAAAAAAAAGCCGCTACTGGAAGCGGCTTTAAGGTATGATACCTTTTATTACAAGGATGTTTTGAACCCCTCGTATTAAGGAGAGCCCTTAACTTCAAAAGCCCTTAACTTCAAAACCAGGTTTTGAAGTTAAGGGCTTTATAGTTTCCCGCCTTCGCTTAAGAGCTTCCCCCTTCGTCAAGACTTTGGAGGACAGGTCGGACGGGCAGGCAAAAAAGTAAAGATTAGCCTCGACAAGCTAAGCTCCCTTCGGCAAACCCAATAGATCGAAGTCTCACTTATAAGTCTAATACCCTGAGCTTGCCGAAGGGTCGGGGCGCCGGGAGTTGAACCCGGGTCACAGGACCCCCAGCCCTGCATAATAGCCGTTATACTACGCCCCGGATTTATAATTGCATCGCTCGCCCGCGAGCGATGCAATTTCAAGCTTCGTGACAATGCTTATAATTGCGAGCGAGCCACGCAGAGGGAAAGTTTGGCCCTCGACTGAGCTCGGTCGAAGTCCTTTCACTCGCGGGCGAGCGATGCAATTTCAAGCTTCGTGACAATGCTTATTTTTTCTTCCCTAGTTTTTTAATGCATTTGGTACAAGCTTTTATCCTTCCGCCTGAAATCAAAGCAGTCCATTGCAAATTGGGCCTTTTTCTTTTTTTGGGCCCGGGATTATATTTTCCGCGAAGCTTATTTAACCGTCGCGCCAAAATGCTTGATTTGCCGCATAGCGCGCATTTTTTAGCCATATAGGCGATTGTACATGCTTTTTTGGACTTCGGCAAGCCGAACCGGTAGAAATCGAACGGAATTTAATATTTTACGCGCACACAATCATCACCTTATTGAGGCGTACGCCTCAATAAGGTGATGATTAAAAAGCGGATACGGATATTGAGGTTGCCGAGATCGCTCAAGTTTTCAGCGTCAAGCAAGATAGTGTATGATAAAATAATGGATCTTACATCCGTCTTTTATTTACTGGCTCTTCTGTTTTCCGTAGTTATCCATGAAGTTGCGCACGGTTCGGTCGCCAACACGCTTGGAGACCCCACCGCTAAATATTCGGGACGCCTAACCCTAAATCCCGTAGCCCACCTGGATCCGATCGGCTCCATAGTGGTTCCGTTGATGCTTCTTTTTTTCACGCAGGGGCAGGGACCGATTATCGGCTGGGCAAAACCCGTGCCGGTGAACGCCGCGAACCTTCGTAATCCGCGTTGGGATTCAGCCAAAGTCGCGGTTGCCGGCGTCGCCATGAATTTCAGCCTAGCCGTTATTTTCGGCATGATACTGCGTTTTGTCCCGTTGCCCCCCCAGCTAGCTTTCTTTTTCAACCTGATCGTTATAGTCAATCTTCTGCTCGGAGTTTTTAACATGGTGCCGGTGCCTCCACTGGACGGCTCCCGACTTTTAATGGCGGTTATTTCGGATCGTTTCTGGAAAATAAAACTTTTGATGGAATCTTATGGCCTGATAATTTTAGTTCTGTTTGTCTTTTTCGGCTTTCCGTTCATCGGCCCGATGATGACCTTGCTGTATAAACTTATAGTGGGAAGCGGCGTTGGCGGCTGAAGCATATCTGTCTCTAACGCTGTGGATAACCTGGTTTGACTGGAGACTTTGAGATGCTATAAAATATAAATACTAACCATACGTTACACAATAATATGGATACTTCTTCATCGTCGTCTTTGCCATCCGGCAAATCTGCGTCACTGCTTGGCCTTGTTCTGATTTTTATCCTTGGCCTTGTCGTCGGTTTCGGCCTGTACCACTTCTCGGGCCCGCTGTTGAGTCTAAGGACAGCGCGGTCGCAACTGCCAGTGTCTTCGGACGCGTTATCCAACCCCGCGTTCTACAACTGGCAGGCCATAGTAAGAGGAGAAGTTGTTGAGGTAAGCGCCGCATCAATCACCTTGAAAGTCAACGGAGAGAGCATTTCTCTGCCAACCGCTGGGGAGGCCAAAGTCTTGCGTTTCATGCCGGGAAAAGATCCCGAACAATTTTCATTTGCCGAACTTAAGGCTGGCGAAACAATTGCAGCGCGGGTTCTTTTCACAAACGGTAAGCCCGAAGTCTCAGGAGCGCAGGTGATTTCTTCGGAAGAATAGCCGTATTTTTCCGCAAAGAGAATACCTCCTTTTTTAATATATTTATATTCTAATACCACACCCCGATGCGTTTTCCGGTCCATAGGACTTTTGTTATAGCAATTTCTCTTTTCGGTTTGCTTTTTTTTGGCGCTTATGTCGTTCTGCCCCAACTTGCTCCCGGGGGCGTTTTTGCTTTTACTCCGGCGGACGATAGCTGCGCCACCGCCAGCAAAAGTCAGGTCTGCGTAGGCGCCTGGCGAGGAAGCTGTAGCGCTGAATACGGCTCTCACAGAATTCCACCCAGCGGGTATTGGTGCGAAGGAGATAACGATAAGGGTT
>CAYJUL010000049.1:2678-5452 GCA_964373345.1 uncultured Candidatus Saccharibacteria bacterium | reverse complement strand
GGGGCTCGCTCGCAATTATAATATAATATCATTCCGAGGCCCAAAGCTCAACTCCTCCGCGGCGCAAAAACGGATTGAAAAAGGCGCGTTTCGGGCGCGCCTTTTGCGTTGAAAAAATTAACTGGCAGAGCCAACAATTACCTGCTTCTTGTTCCTCGTTACGACAATCTTGCATCCCAGCACATCAAGAGAAACAGTGCTTGCGCTTCTTTCGAGCATGACTTCCATGTGGCCGACATGCTGACCGTCTTCGTCCACCACTTCAATAAGCTTTGTATAGTAAGGGGTATCGTAGCAGTCGCCGTTTTTTAAGATTTGCGCGGCTTCATATGCCGTGTTCACGCGTCTTTTGTATTCGTCTTTAACGTCTTCCAAAACCCCGTCAAGGCCCAAGCGCAAATCTTCAACTTGTCGGGAGGCCTGACCAAGCGCCGCGGCCGTTGCCGCGTACACCCAATACCAAAATTCATCACGCCACTCACCGCGCTGAACCTTTATGGCAGGAACTCTCTGTATAAAACGGGTGATGGCGTAATTGAATTCTCCAAGATACGCCTCTTTGTAATTGTATGTTGCGCTAACTCTAGTAATAGCTTTGGCGAGATTAGCCTCCGAATCTTCCCCCACTGGCCTTCCGACAAGGGCCGAGTTCAACAAACGCGCCACGCGTACAAATATACTTCTATAGACTTTTATCAAAGACCGATTAGTCGTTATCTCTTGCGCGGCATAATCAGCTAAGTACTCCACTGCCTCATCCAACACTTCCCTGTCCGTTGCTTTTCCGTCTGTTTTTTTGCTGCGAACGTATGGCATTTTATCCTCCTGTGAAATTTTAAATTACTTCTTATATGGTAATGCTTTAAAATAATAAGTCAAGATCGCCGACTTTACGCCGTAAGCACCCTAAACGCTTCTGCGTATTTCATTTTCTTTTTGCGGCCTTGCCCGGAAGCCCAACGCAAAACCATCTTTTTCATCTTGCCGATATTTGCCATCTGACTTTTATGCCGCGAAAGGGCTTGAATCTTTTTATCTTTTACGGAAGAAATGTTGAGCCAAAAATTTGGCGAGTCAGAGGCGAAAAACCACATCGCTTTTATCGTATGCGGCCCATAACCTTGTTTTTCAAGGCCGGGATAAAACGCATCGCATCCGGCTTCGGGATATACGGCGTCAAAAACCGCTTCGGCGCCAACGCGGTGGTCTCTGTGGAAACGCCCGAAACTGTCAAAGCTATTGCTCGCAGGATCAAAAGATATAATAATATCTGGCCTCTCCCGCCTTATAACTTTTACCAGCGCTCTCCGTACTTTCGGCGTATTTTCAAGAAATCCGTCTTCCTCGCCGAGAAATATTACTTTTTTGACGCCCAGCGTTTTAGCGCTTGCCCGTTGCTCTCTTTTACGAATGGGAACTATATCTTTTGGAGAAAGCCTGTTCCAATGCGTACCTTTGCTGCCGTTCGTGATTACGCAAAGAATTACTTTTTTTCCCCGTTTGCCAAACTCGGCCAGCGCGCCGCCGCAGGCAAACTCGGCGTCGTCCGGATGGACCGAAAACACCAGAATTGTTTGGACGGTTCTTAACGTTTTCATTGCTTAAACTATATCATGACATATACTTTCATAAAATAAATCCCGCGCTTTTCATCCCCGCAGTTCACCCCCACACCAAATTTGGTGTAGAGGGCAAGAAACCACCGCGCCTTTTCTTTGGAGAGGCACGGGCTAAATAACGGGCCACATTATTGTTCGGCTTGACGAAAATACGTTTGACTGATATTACAATAGTAGCTCTTGGAAAGGAGAACAAGACCCGATTATGGCCTTTATAGCCTTCATGGTCATATTCTTGGGAATTATAATATTTGTTCTCGGTATCACGTTTGCAGTGGATCTTCATAACAGGCTTAATAACGAGAAGACGACTGATGATTAAAAAGCTCGCCAAATGGCGAGCTTTAAATTATTTTAGGCTAGAAGCGAAGTCCAGTCTTCCAATGACTCGTTTGTTGTCGCAAACCAGAACAATGGTTGCGCCCTCTGCTCTAGCCCGCGAAAACACATCCTCAAGGTTATCTTGCGGCGAGCTGTATATAACTCTGGCATCAGGAGAAACTACATCCAACGCGGCTCTGAATACGGATATTTCGTAAGGCAGACGAAACCGCATCATTATGTCCCGCGCTGTCATAATTCTTAGACGAATCGCATCGTATTCGGCTTGAGCCGCAGGAATGATAATCAACCAGCTTATGAGTCCGAGCCACAACGCGCTGAACAAACCTCCCCAGAAAAAAGCGGCGACCGGCAGGCCGTACGCCACCCACTTCCCTATTTGCGAAGCCGTTTTCGTAGCGGTCAAAAGATTTTTGCTTTTCCACCAAAGAATCGCTCTTAATACTCTGCCGCCGTCCATCGGAAAACCCGGCAAAAAGTTAAAAACCCCAAGAATAATATTCATCGTGCCCAGCAGTAACAATATCGTACGTGCCGGACCAAAGCTTACAAAGGAAGCAAGGGCTAGAAACGCCGCTCCAAGGGCAAAACTGCAGAGCAGCCCCGCTAAGGCTATCTTAAACTCGGCAACCGGTCCTTTGTCGTATATGTTGTCCTCCGTTGCGGCTACTCCGCCAAAAACCATCAGAGTGATACTTTTAATTGCAAGGCCGCAACGCCGGGCAACCAAAGAATGGCTCAATTCGTGCAAAAGCACGGAAAGAAAAAATCCCACGGCGGCGATTACTGCCAAAAACACGGTTATCTCCGGAG
>CAYJUL010000049.1:0-2668 GCA_964373345.1 uncultured Candidatus Saccharibacteria bacterium | reverse complement strand
CCAACTCCAGTGAATCAGAATCGGTATGTCGAAAAGACGCGCGATTTTAAATCCGCCGCTTCCAAGCATTTTCTGCCTCCTATCCGATTTTACAAGGTGCAATGCTATCCTTTAAGAGTTTAACATTTTTTCATACGCCTGACAAGCGTATGCGCTATGCCCAATAAATATCCAAGTTAAAAAGTCCGCCGTATGGCGGACTTTTTTAAGGCATCCATGCCGGAAACGGCAACCGATGTCCTCGTTTTTTATCCGAAAAACCCTCCAGGACCTGCCGCACAAACGCAGATTTTTCCTCTTGGCTTTCAAAAAGATTGCGCTCTTCTATTAACCTTCCGGCATTTCTGGCATGCTCTATGCCGTAACCCATTCCTCTTGTTATTCCAAAATCCTTATAAACAACAGTGGCGTCTGCCAAATCGCGCAAAGCGAATCCTGCCTGAATCCCAAGCTCCCGCTCTTCGGGAATATTATCGTCCAGAATACCGGGCTGGGTATAAAGCAGGTGGCTGGCAAAAGGAAACTCGTTGTGACGCGTCAAACAATCATACATGCAAGCCCTTGCGTAGGCCACATGAATTGCTTCTTCCGTCGCGTTTTCTCCCTTAAAGGGAGACTCCACGATTACCATTCGGCGTTTTCGCACGCTTCCCTCCCGTGGCAATATTGAACACTCTAGCGCACTATAACAAATTTCTTCGGGCGGGTCAACGGTCGAAACACATGACCATTTCTCTTTGAAATCACACGGGCGCGCAACAACAGAACGATTTCTTAAAAGAACTGAGCTGTTAAGTAGTCCACCGGTGAAAAATCATCGGTAAAAATCGGGGCTGAATGAAAATCCAACTCTTCCATCGGGATCAGTTTTTTCGGCAGATTTCTCACAATTTCATTTTTATCTTCGAGAATACTGCTATCCTCAAAATCAATAGCCCTCTTGTCGTCTTTGAGGCCCAGAAGAATAAAATTTTGCAGTTCCTCTTTGTTGTCTGGCGACTGTACCGCAAAAAGATAACTATTGGGAAAAACGGAACGGAACGTCCGTATCTCGGAGAACAAAAATTGACTACCCCCTCCCCGAAGCTTCCCGATAACATTCATAATAAAACTTCCGTCTTCAGCGAGTCTGCTTTTTGCCAACTGAAAAAACTCTTGGGTCGTAAAGTGCGCTGGAATCGAATACACAGAATAGTAGACATCGCCGAAAATCACATCGTAGTTCTGCAAGCTCTCTTGCAAAAATCTCCGGCCGTCGGTCACGCGATTCAATAACCTCGGGTCTTCTTGGAGTCGAAAGTACCGTTGAGCCAGCGAGTACAACACTGGTTCAATTTCCACCACATCAACCTTCTCAATGTCATTGGCGTCCAAAAGAAGTCTTCGTGGAGTTGCATACGCGCCGCCCCCCAAAAATAAAGCACTCTTGGCATCAGGGTTAATAATTCTATAGAGAACGTAGTATTTTGTATATTCAATCGGCAATTCGTCAGATTCCAAAAACACCCCTCCCTGCCTAGATCTATCAAAACGCAAAGACCTCACGGTCCCCTTTTCTGTCTCCGTCTCCTCAATGGTTATTTGGCTATATAAGCCTTCCTGTTGAAAAACAACGGATCCAAAAAGTCCTTGGGCTGGCTGGGAAATATCTCCTCCGACAAAACTGAAGGCAGTCCCTCCAATAAGAAGGAGGCCGAGAAGATTCGCTCCTCCTCTTGGGGCCCTCTCTCGAAAAAAGCACATCCCCAGAAACCCTAGAGCCAAAAGAACCGAACTTGTATACAGAATAACTTTGCTTATGCCCAAGTGCGGTATCAAGAAAAAACCGGCTAAAAAACTGCCGGCAATGCTTCCTAACGTAGACCAAAAAAAGATGCTTCCCGATACTCTCCCGATGCCCTCTGTTTCAAGGGCCTTCAATCGAATAGCCATCGGAGATATCATGCCTAAAACAAAGCTGGGTGGAAAGAACAGAATCAAACTCATAATTGGCGGCCCAAATTTCATATCCAGAGAATATCCTACGGCAGGTAAAATAACCCGAGAAAAAATCTGTATGAATAAGGAAAGTATGCCGCCGATAAAAATGAGTAGAAAAAAGAGTGAAAACCTGGGGTATCTATCGGCAAAAATACCCCCTACATAATAGCCAACGCTTAAGGCGCCTAAAACAACGCCGATGATGCTGGAAATGGTAAAAAGCGTGTTGCCAAAATAAGGAGCTAAAATCCTGATAGCCGCAACCTCAATAATCAACACGGCAGCTCCAGTAATAAATACTACAACAAAAAGAAAGTTTCTCTTGAGAAAATCCATAGAGTTTTACGTTCGCTCATATAATCTTATCAGTTCTGATCTTTTCCGCAAAGGGCGGATCAGCCTCGGGCTGAGGCGGCAAATCCGAGCGTGCGGAGCACGCACAATATGTTCTTTAAAAAAATGGGCACTGAACCGAAGTTCAACGCCCCAACAAAAGGTTTCATGATTTCCCGAAGGGGAAAATTGCAACTCTGCGCCATTCCTCAACTACTCCTTCACTGCGCCACAGTTCAACGCCTTGTGCGAGGAAGTGCATTCCTACGATCTTGTTTCTTTGTGCAACGATCTGCTGCAAGATAACGACTTGTTCGTTCGAGAACTCGCCATCTGCGAGGCTGCGGTGTGTAAA
>CAYJUL010000048.1:0-5667 GCA_964373345.1 uncultured Candidatus Saccharibacteria bacterium | reverse complement strand
CTTGGCAAAATGCAGAAATAATGATTTCTCCTTTATATTTTTTGGCAACAGATTTTATTTCAGAAAGCATTTTTTTATAATCTCCCTCTATGGTGCCAATAGTATTCTGAAGTAAAAGTAAAACGGGATTTTTCATATCTTCTTTTTTTAATAGTTGTGAGAGTTTCTGCATATCTCCCTTTATTACTGATGCATTGTTATACTTTTTTGTTCTTTTTTTGAGTTCTCCAATCATACCTGGGTTAATCTCTATTGAAATAACATTTCTGGCAATTCTTGCTAAATCTGGTAAAACACTTCCGTAACCTGCCCCTAAATCAATAAAAGTTTTGTTCTTTGAATCTTGAACTTTCTTTATCACATCCATTTCAGTTTTCTGCCAAGATTGGAAAAGAGGGTCGTCTATATTTTCAACTAATTTTCTATGTTTTTATGCAGTATATTGACGCATAAATTATATATCGAGATTCTTCACTTTCTTCGCATAAGTCTGTATAAATTTTTTACGCGGCAATACCTCGTCTCCCATTAAAATATCAAAGATGCGATCGGCTTCTCTGGCGTTGTCAATCGTCACTTTGAGTAAAGTTCTGTTCTGCGGATTCATGGTTGTTTCCCAAAGCTGTTCCGGATTCATTTCGCCCAAACCCTTGTACCGCTGGATTGTAGCGCCCGTTATTTTTTCTTTTTCCGCCTCATCCGCCTCGCCGCCGGTTTTAACTTTGATCTTGATTTTTCCTCCTTTGGGTTTTTCGCCTCCAGCCTTACCTTTTTCGCTCTTGATGTCTTCTAAAATATCTACTTTGTCCTGCTCCGTATAAGCATACTCTACTCTCTTGCCGGACTGAATCTTGTACAACGGAGGCTGAGCTATATAAATATGTCCACCCGCAAGCAGCGACTGAAAATACCTGTAAAAAAGAGTTAAGAGGAGGGTTCTGATGTGCGCTCCATCAACATCGGCGTCAGTCATAATGATAACCCGATGATACCGTAATTTGCCGATGTCAAAATCCTGCGCCACGGCCGTCCCCAAAGCAATAATCAAGGCTCTTATTTCCTGAGAGGCCAGAATTTTATCCAGTCTCGCTCTCTCAACATTCAAGATTTTGCCGCGCAAGGGCAAAATAGCCTGAAAGCGGCGGTCGCGACCGCCCTTTGCCGATCCGCCGGCCGACGGTCCTTCAACAATATATAATTCCGATTCTTCCGGGTTGCGCGAACTGCAATCTGCAAGCTTGCCCGGCAAAGCCAATCCCTCCAGTACCCCTTTTCTTAAGACAGTTTGTCGTGCCGCCTTTGCGGCTTTTCTGGCGCGAGCCGCAAGCAAGCAACCCTCAATTATGGCCCTCGCATCCTGCGGATTTCTTTCAAAAAAATCCGTTAAGGCTTCCTGCAATATCGCTTCCACCGCTATTCTGGCCTCGGGGTTGCCTAATTTAGCTTTGGTCTGCCCTTCAAATTGAGGTTCTTTGATTTTAACCGAAACGACGGCTATCATCCCGTCCCTTACATCGTCGCCGCTAAGACTCTCGTCGCTTTCTTTAAGATAATTATTTTTCTTGGCGTAGTCGTTTAAGGCTCGCGTTAGCGCCGCTCTGAATCCCGTCAAATGAGTTCCTCCTTCTCCTGTATAAATGTTGTTGGCAAAGCTCTCCTCGTAGGGCTCGCGCTCTTGAAGGTACTGAATCGCGGCCTCAACTAAAATTCCATCTTTTTCCCCGGCACATGAAAAAATAACCTGATGGCGCGGCGCGACGCCCCTTGCAAGATATTTAGCGTAAGAGGCCAGCCCTCCCTCAAAATAGAAAGAATATTCGGTGGTATTTTTTTTATCTCTGCCATCTATTACTTTTATTCGCACTCCTCGCGTCAAATAGGCCTGTTGACGGAGATGATTAACAATGCGCTTAAGATCAAACTTCACCTCTTTGAAAATTTCCGCATCCGGCTCAAAAGCCACAACGGTCCCGTTTTGCTTGCAACCGCCAAGTTTCTTAACCGGCGTTTTAACTTTGCCCTTGGCGTACTCCTGCGCGTACTTAAGGCCGCCGCGGCATACTTGCGCTTCCATCCAACTAGACAGGGCACAGACCACGGACACTCCAACGCCGTGCAGGCCTCCGGCGACTTGATAAGATTTGCCTCCGAACTTTGCTCCGGCATGAAGCGTGGTCATAACGGTTTGGAGGGCAGACTTCTTGGTCTGCGGATGTTTTTCAACGGGAATGCCGCGGCCGTCATCCGAAACCCTAACGCGATTGCCCGGCAATAAAGCAACTTCAATATTTTTGCAGTACCCGGCCATTGCTTCGTCAATGCTGTTGTCCGCACATTCCCAAACCAAATGATGCAATCCTTCCGGACCGGTAGATCCGATGTACATTCCGGGACGCTTCCTTACGGGCTCAAGACCCTCTAACACATAAATGTCTTTCGCCTCGTATCCGGTTTCTTTTTTTGATGTTTTTTTGTTTGCCATTTAATTGAATGATTCACTTACTCACTTATTCACTTACTCACTTATTCACTTACTCAGTATCCCTGCAGTTTTCTTAATGCTCTGTGTTCTCTAATGCGTTCCAGGGACTTAGCCTCAATTTGTCTTATCCTTTCTCGGGTTACGCCAAATTCTTTACCAACTTCTTCTAAAGTATGGGTTATGCCGTCTTGCAGGCCGAAACGCATAGAAAGAATTTTCTGCTCGCGCGGGGTTAAGTCTACCAAAATTTCTTTTAAGCGATCTCTTAGAAGGGCGCGGGCCGCCGATACCGTCGGAGGTATTTCTTTTTCGTCCTCAACAAATTCGGCAAGCACGCTGTCTTCTTCGCCCTCTCCAACCGGAGCTTCCAGAGATACTGTTTCTTGAGCGATCCTTTGGATGTGGCGAACTTTCTCAACTTCAAGACTCATTTCGGACGCAATCTCTTCCGCCAGGGGCTCCCGGCCCAAATCTTGAAGCAATCTGCGCCTCACTTGCGTATACTTAGACATCGTTTCAACCATATGAACGGGTATGCGTATGGTTCTGGCTTGATCGGCAAGAGCCCTTGTAATAGCTTGTCTTATCCACCATGTGGCGTATGTTGAAAATTTATATCCCCTTCTCCAGTCAAATTTTTCAACGGCTCTGAAAAGCCCCAAATTTCCCTCTTGAATTAAATCCAGCAAGGTAAGATTTTGGGAGCGCCCCACGTATTTTTTGGCGATTGAAACAACCAAGCGCAAATTGGCCTGCGCCAGTTTTTTATTAGCCTCAGTATCTCCTTTTTCTATTCTTTTGGCCAACTCTTTTTCCTCTTCGGCAGTTAAAAACTTGGTCTGCCCTATTTCTTTAAGATATGTCTGCACGGGATCGAATTTGCCGCCAAATTCATCAAGGATGCTCCTTCGCTTGCTCTTTGGCATCTCTTTTATCTCCAAAAACTCTCTTGCTTCTTTGACGGCAATCCCCTTTTGTTCAAGTTTATCATAAAGCGTTTCCAGACCCTCCATGTCTTGCTCTATATTCGGAAAAACGTGCAAAATTTCGGCAAAGGTTATAAAGCCGCGCTGTTCGCCCTTGACCGTAAGAATTTCTATTTGCTCATCGGTAACGATACGCACTCTTCTCCCGCGCCTTGCGCCGCCTTTCTTGATTTTCGCGCGCCGCTTTTTTTTAAGAAATCTTTTGCGCCGCAGAATTCCTTTCTTGGATTTTCCGGTTCTTTTTGATTTTTTGCGTTTTTTAACTTTCCTGCCGCTAAATCCGGTTGCTTTCTTTTTTTTAATTTTCTTGGCTGATTTTTTTTTCATAATCCGGGCGTTTAAAAATCCTCCATTCCTTTGGTCAAGGACTGAAATTCTTCCATCAATAATCTTACGTCGTCCATTCTTTTTTGCTGTTCAGCGGTTCTGATGGCAAGCACCATTTCAGTAAGGTGTTTTCTCGTATCTAATTTGTAAAGTTCTCGCAGGGACATCAGCAGTTCTTCTTTAGCCTCTTCATCGCTGTTTTCTTCCTCGTCTGATTCGGCGCGCAAAACAAGATACTGGAGTCTCGGATTAACATTGGCGGGGCCCAGCGCAAAAGCGATTTCCGGAGATGGGGCGCGACTGATGCTTTCTATTACAGACCTCATTTCCGGAGAAAAAAGATCCAAATATTTTTCTTCAATCATTGCCGCCTGGTGTTTATATTTTAAAATAATGGCGATTATTCTTTCTTCCAAAATGTGCCTGCGCGACCTGCCCTGACTTGCGACCGCCAAAACTGCTTCCGGAGCCTCTGCGCCGTAAGATTCCATCGCTTTTGCCGGCATGTTTTTCAATTCCGCCTCTACGTCTTCTTCTTTTACTCCAAGCTCCTGAGCCAAACGCTGGCGCCAATGAGCTTTCTCTATGGCATTTGGTATTCGCTTTATGAGAGGCAAAATAATTTTTGCGATTTCTTTTTTACCCTCGGCCCGCGAAGCGTCAAATCCGGCAAAAGCGCTCTCAAAATAAAAATCCATTATGGAGCGGGCGTTCGCAATAAGACCCGGCCATTGATCTGGATCTTCGGCAACAATGTCGGCCGGGTCTTTGGATTTGGGCATCATTATTACGCTTACGTTAAAACCCTGTGCCTGAGCCAAAGCTATGCCGCGCTTTGTAGCTGTATCTCCGGCTATATCCATGTCAAAAGCGGTAAGCAGTTTATCCGTATAGCGCTTTAGAATTTTCAGTTGGTATGGAGTTAAAGCCGTTCCGCTGGTCGCTACAACGTTTTCGTGGCCGGCCTGCGAAACCATAATCGCATCCATCTGGCCTTCAACCAAAATACAAAAATCTTTTCGGCGGAGGTCCAATCTTGATTTGTCAAGGCCGTATAAAATCCTGCTCTTGTCATACAAAAGAGTGCTTGGCGTGTTTACGTATTTGGCAGGGTCTTCAGTTTTGAAGACCCTGCCGCTAAAGCCCACTGCTTGTCCCTGAAGATCGCATATTGGAAACATAATTCTTCCTCTGAAGCGGTCAAAGTACCCGGCCCCCGATTGCTGGTTGACCGCTGCTTTCTTAATTGCCAAACCTGCTTCAACCGCTTCGGCTGGCGTAAAGTCATGCGCGGTTAGAAAATCAATCAGCCCGTTCCAGCCGTCGGGAGCATAACCAATGCGCCATTTTTTAATACTTTCTTCGCTGACTCCGCGACCCAGAAGATAATTCTTTGCCTCGCGCCCTACGACACTTTCGACCAGCTGTTTTTCAAAAAACTTAGTCGCCAGCTCGCAAGCATCGTATAAACGCTGGCGCTTGGTTTTAATTTTGGGGTCTTCTCTTTTCAATTCAACTCCGGCTTTTTGAGCCAGTATCCGCAAAGCGTCTCCGAATTCCAATCCTTCAATTTCTTTGATAAAACCTATTAAATCGCCTCCCTTGCCGCATCCAAAACAATGCCAGATTTGCCGCGCCGGAGACACAAAAAGAGACGGTTTTTTCTCCGAATGAAAAGGGCAGACAGCGCGGTAATTAACTCCGGCTTTCTGCAGTTTTATATACTGGCCGACAATATCAACTACGTCCAGCCGGTTTTTAATTTCGTCAACGGGAGAATTAAGCATAAATGAAAGAAAACATAATACGCGTCTGCCGCAATTATAAACGCTGTCATCGCAACGCTTGAAATTGCGTCGCTCGGACGAAATT
>CAYJUL010000047.1:1242-5677 GCA_964373345.1 uncultured Candidatus Saccharibacteria bacterium | reverse complement strand
CCCGCCCCAAAGGGGCGAGGCTCGCCCAACGAAGTTGGGCGGCAAAAATCAAAATTACGGATTAAAATTTAAAAATTCATTTTGAATTTTACATTGTCATTTTGACTTTTGCATTTTGCGTTTTGAATTTTATTGCATCCAATAATCGACTACCAGACCATCAGGAATTAGCCCAGATTTCTCTGGGTTATACCTGTGTGGGCGGTATGTATCTACGTGTTACTAACTCGTTTGCCACTGCCTCGCCTTCCATATATTGCTATATGAATGGCGGGGCCGTTTGACTTGCATGCCTTATCCACGCCGCCAGCGTTCATCCTGAGCCAGGATCAAACTCTCAAATGAACCCCGTAAAATCGCCTGGCGGCGATCACGGGGCAAAGATAGTCGGGACAACTCTAAAAAACTAAACGAGCAATAGCGAGCTTACCCCGCCCTCTATGCGGTCCGAATCATCACTGAAAACACTCTGAACAAATACCGTCCAAAAATGCTTAATGTAAAATTCAGGCAGCTTAGAGGGCGGAATTTCAACCTCGCTTATGCTCGGTCTCAATTTTTAAAGTCCTTTCCGTTGCAATAAAACAGCCACGAAGACACGTGGCCGCTTTCAATGTCTTCATTTTGCCGACATTCCTATTTGTCCGAAGTTCTGTTCATAACCGATCTATTATCCATTATATACATCAAAAACTTTCTGTCAAGCGGGGTATATCTGGTTGCCGTTTTTATCAACTACGATTATGGCCAGAACCGGACATGATTTTGCCGCCGCCAAAACGCGGTCAAGAGTATCCTGCGTTACCTCTACGAAACCGTCGCTGTCCGGTTTTGTGCGTTGATCAACCAGCACCGCTCTATCCTCTTGATCCAGTTTAAAAACTTTTGGCGCAATCGCCTCGCATGAACCCGACCCGATACATAAATCGCGAAGTATTTTTACTTTAAATTTTTTTTGCTTGTTTTGCATACCCCGTAGGAAATTAGGTGTTTTGGGCGCCGGCGAACTAGGTCAAGACGCCTAAAAAACCTTTCTGGAAAAGAAATGCGGCAAAGATCATCAAAAGAAATATCGGCGGATGAAAAAATATGCTTATGGCAAGAAAAATGCCGCCAATCATATCCCCTACGCTTATCCAGTCAAACGAGGTAATGGCAAAAATACCGCCCTTAATCAACAGATACGCGGCAAAAAAAATAATCATGCTGGGCGGCAAATCTGCCAAAAATGCCTTACCCATAAAAATCAATCCGGCCATAATATCGGCGAGGCCCAAAACTTTGAGCATAACAATAACAATGACGGCAACAACTCTGCGGTAGCAGTCATGATCATAATCATGGTCAAAACTCTCGTCCCCTCTCGCCCCATTTTCCTTTCCGAAACGGGTGCTTCAACTCCCGGCATTCGCTAACGAGATCCGCTATTCTTAAAATTTTCTTCGGACAATTTCGTCCTGTGCAAATTACATCTATATCTTGAGGGATTTTTCTCAAAAAATCCAGTATCTCGGCAGTACTCAATAATTTCAAATCCAAAGCGACATTTATTTCATCAAGAATAATAAGATGGCGCTGTCGCGACTTAATAATCTTTTTGGCTTTTTGCCAGGTCCGGTAAGCCGCGCGCCGGTGCTCCGAACGTGGCAATTTATCACCCATAATACCCACGAATCCCTTTCCGACATTCAAAATTATAATCCGCCCCGAAAACTATTAAAGAGCCTTCACTTCCCCTGTTACCCATTGCGGACTTTTTATGAACTGAATCAGGGCAACTTTCTTGCCCTGTCCTATTGCGCGAATCGCCTGCCCGATAGCCGCAGTCGTCTTGCCCTTGCCGTTGCCGGTGAATACAAATATCATAATCTCTAAGTCCTAATTTTGAATCTTTAAACAATTTCAAAATCAAAATATTAAAAATTTTGGGTTTTGAATTTTGATATTTGGACTTATTTAGAGATTAGAATTTTGAGATTAGAGATTTTATTTGGAGGGCGCCCCTCCGTTTTCCCAATCTACTTCGCACACTCCTCCGACGCATGCCAATTCTTTGGCTCCCGTTGTTTCATCTTCTTTTTCATAAACGACTATCTGGGAAAAATCAATTTGCGGAAGCTTGGCCTTTATCTCCTCATAACGATGGCTATCTATCTCTTCGTAAGGAGCCAATTTATAAACGTGTTCAAATCGCGGCAAAAAAGAAAGGCCGCCCAAAATGTCCCAGTTGGTATACAGCCAATGCGCCACCTCAACCCATTCGTCTTCGCCCACGGAAACGGTAACCGAAGGATTGTGCTCCGTATAGTTCTCTTTCACGATTTTCCAATGTTCCAGCTGATTTCTGGCCTTTATGTCATTTCTAAAAACGGACTTTTCGGGAGCCTTAACCGGAAAATCCAAGACATAAGTCGTGGCCGACTGCGCAAACTGACCCACTTCGGGCTGATAGGGGTACTTCTGTTCACGAAGCATTGAAAACAGAGGGTCCGTGGCCGAAATGCGCACCCGTCTTATGTAAAATGGCGAGTGCCTCGGATGCATTCCGGAGGCCGCGTCAACCAACTGACTCACCGTTCCGGAAGGCTTAACGCAGGTGACGGATACCGATTGATTTATTCCAAAACGTTTGGCGTATTCCTTGTTCGTCTCAATCGCGGCTTCCCGCAACTTGGTCAGCGTCTCCGGTTTTCGCGCGGCTTCCGAGTCCCATTGTCCGGTTAATGATACTCCCAACAATCTCTCTTCTTCGCAATTTTTCTTCCAATCTTTTGAAATGTAGAGAAAATTGGTAAGCGTTGACTGATACGTGCCGAGAATCGTGGCAAGGCGTACCTTGCCGAGCAGCGATTCTTCGGTATCCTCCGGCCTGCACACGACTTCCGATAAATTACAAAATTGTTTTGAGCGCAGAAGTATTTCGCCGCAAGGATTCGTGCCGGACGTCAACCAATGCTTTTCCAAAATTTTCCATCGCCGTTCGGGAGCCTGATGTTTTAGGCCTCCGCGATTAAAAATCCCGCGCTCGCCCGTACCGCTTTCGGCCAAGGCCACCCACTCCTTTAAGAACTCGGCCGCGCTGGGCCGGGAATTATAAACGGCGGAGTTATTGGCCATTGATCGCTGAGCCTGATTTAGCCAAAACTGTCCTTTCTTGGAATCCCGCATTTCGATGTCATCAAGATCGGACAAGGAAATCAGAGCAGAGCGCCTGACCCCGCCCATAACCACAAGCTCGCCTATTTTGCAGATAATATCATGTACGTCAATATTGCTAAGACGCTTACCCTGTCGGGCCAGAACTCTCTCGCGAGTGAAATTTAACAAAGCCATTAATGGCGCGGGGCCCGAACTTCTGCCGCCCATGGTGTGAAGACGGGCTCCCGCAGGCCTTAATTTTGAATAATCAAAAGCTATGTCTTTGCCGGCATACCATGTTTTTAGACCCGCGTGCAAAGCGTCTCCCCATCCGGCCTTACTGTCTTCAATAACATGCGTAGGTAATTTTTGACCTGTTTGACGGCGAATTATGGGCAGTTGCTGAGCGGTCTGCGATTCTACCGAAAACCCTACGCCCGCTCCCGACATCAGCAAAAACATAATTTCGGAAAAATCACGAAGCTCTTTTGGCGCTATAAAAGAACAGTTGTAGGCCGCGACATTGTTGGTCCTTGCGGCCTTTCCGGCCGACCACATCAGCCGCATTGAAGGCATAACTTCCTGCCGCAACACGGCTTGCCTAAGCTCCGCATATTCGTCATCGGTCAGCTTGCCGCCAAGGTTTTCTTTCATGAAATCCATGTATCTCGCTACCGTCTCTACCCATGTTTCGCGCCTACCCCCTTCTTCCATCCATCTGGAATAAGTGCGGTAGTAAATAAATTCGGCAAATTCATTGCGAAAATATTTTTTGCTTTCTTCCACCAATTGTTTTACTTCGTTTGGAACAAGTTGTGTTTTTTCTCTGACCCTCGCCCGTGCGGCCCTGTACAAAATATATGCCTTTGCGGTCTTGGGAAAGTCCATTAAGATCAGACTTTCCTCAACAATATCCTGTATTTCTTCCACATGCGGAATATGATCCTTAGGGTAACGCTTTGCCAGCTCCCTTATTACCTGCTCTCCAACGCGAAACGGATCCTGTTCCAAGTTGCCCTCGCCGGCCGCCTGCATTGCTTTATAAATCGCGCTCGTGATGCGCGATTGGTCAAAATCAACTACTCGGCCGTCTCTTTTTTTTATTTGCTTGAATTCGTGCTGAAAAATCACGGATAAAATTTAAAAATTAAAAAAGCGATTATGCTATTGTAGCAGACCGCTTGCGATGGCAGTCAAGTGTGGATAACTCATGGCCCGCCAGCACTAGATCGCTTTTCACTCAACGCCAATTATAAAACAGCGAGGGTCCGACCCCCGTAAGCTGATTTATAAAACA
>CAYJUL010000047.1:0-1142 GCA_964373345.1 uncultured Candidatus Saccharibacteria bacterium | reverse complement strand
TTATAAAACAGCGAGGGTCCGACCCCCGTAAGCTGATTTATAAAACAACGAGGGTCCGACCCTCGTTGTTAGTCTCCGCTGCAATTTAGTCTCCGCTGCAATTAGCCTCCGCTGCAATAAATTTTGGGTTTTCATTCGTGTTCCGCCCTCTCCACATCCCATATTTCTTTGCCGATATACCGCTCCGCCCAAGCCAAATCTTTTAAAAGCTGTTCTTCCCGTATTTTCTCTTCCGCCGAAAGCTCTTTCCCCATTTTAACTTTTCTTACCAGGGCAAGTTCCGCTTCAATGTCTCGTTTGAGCACCGCGAAGCCGCGCCCGACCGACTGTTCCGCCTCATGAACTTCTTTAAGCCAGGCTTTATGCTTTTTTCTGGCGTGGCGCAGATGAATCGTGATGTAGCTTACCAGGCTTGCATTTGCCGCCAGCAAAACAAGGGCAAATATTAAATAGAAAGTCTCAAAGCTGATGCGCGAAGCACCCAATTGAAGAGCCGTCTGTTGAACCGTAAGCTGGACTTGGGGCGAAGGCGCGGATGCCAATTCTCCAAGTCTTTCCTGCGCCCATAAAATATACTTGCCCGACGACAAAAAGCTGTCGTGCCGGTAAAACCAGTTTCCTTTGTTGTCGGAGGTTACGATTCTGGTAATGGTTTCTCCAGTCTGGAGATTTTGCATGTAAATTACAACCTCTATTTGCCCTCCGTCTGTTTTTCCTCCGATATAGAAAATCTCATCGTTGGCAATATCGCGGGCGACAGTCGTTATAATCGGCGGGGAGATGCCTGCGACATTTTCCTGCGCGCTCGCCCCCCCTGCCGCGCCTAGCAAAGTTAAAAAGGAAAGGCCCGTAATAACTAAAAGGCTCAAAGTCTTGCCGTATTTTTCGCGGTATCTGTGCAATTCTCCTAATTGTTGCCTGATGTCATCCGGCAATTCTTTACGCTCGTGTTTTAGCGTCGCGTGATGATACCACCTTCTGGCATGCCATCCGGCGTATCCCAGGGCAAGAGTTCCGGCAATCAAGATCAGCCACGATAAAGGATTCTCAAGGAGAAAGAAGAGGAGGAGGAGCGCAAAACTTACTACTCTTAACCGTTGAACGCTCTCCCGGAAATTGCCGGCTTTGTCATACGCCCTCAC
>CAYJUL010000046.1:0-6063 GCA_964373345.1 uncultured Candidatus Saccharibacteria bacterium | reverse complement strand
GCTATTATACTTCCTTGCCAAGGAAGAGATGGCGGTTCGATTCCGCTCACCCGCTAGCAAACGAAAATACCCCTCGTTGGGGTATTTTCGTTTGTCTAAACGGATAAGTGAGGTGGGCATCGGACCTTGGTTCGATTTTTACCCTTCCGAAGTCCTGAGCGAAGCCGAAGGACAGAAGTCCTGAGCGAAGCCGAAGGACGAAGGAGGGCCGCTCACTCGCTCATAACGAACAAACCGCTAATTCAAGCGGTTTGTTTTGATACGGGTGATGGGAAATTGGAACCGCTATTGACTTCTGTTTCTGGATTAGTAAGATGGTGGTAGTTTTTTGAAAGGAGGTGTAATGGTGAACGCCCGCGTTAAGGTGGCCCCAGATATTTCAGAGTTGCACCCTCGTATCGTAGAGTTTTTCCAGCGAAACAAAGATTGGCACGAACGCCACGGATTTGAACAGGATTATGAACTTGAAGATGTGTTCAAGGACACGGTTTATATTGAAACGCCCGAGTTTATTATTCTCATTACTGACGACAGCGAAGACTATCACGGAAATGTAGGTATGGCAGTTTTTAACAAAGATGGTATTCTTGTTGACGCTCGTAACTTCTATCACGAAGACGAAGAACGCTCAAAGGCACCCTCAAAAGCATTCAATGGTGTTCCCGTTGTAAATGGCAACAAACCAGTTCGCCTTGTTCCAAGACGGAAACGAGACCGAGACGACCCACTACAGTAAAAATAAAGCCAGGAAAGACCAGCGAATAACGCTGGTCTTTTATATACCCAAATTAAAAATCGGTATCTCAAAACGCTCTTTCGAAATCATAAAACAGGTTCTAACGTCCTCCACTATCCCGCTAGCAAACGAAAATACCCCTCGTTGGGGTATTTTCGTTTGTCTAAACGGATAAGTGAGGTGGGCATCGGACCTTGGTTCGATTTTTACCCTTCCGAAGTCCTGAGCGAAGCCGAAGGACGGAAGTCCTGAGCGAAGCCGAAGGACGAAGGAGGGCCGCTCACCCGCTCCGATGGTCTTTGCCGGAACCCTTGACATAGGCCCTGGTAGGAGTAATATCAGGGTATAACCCCGCAAGGGGTTTTTAATATGGATTATACAAGTTATAGACGCTATTTGGGACAACTGATTGACGCTAAAATGATGCGTCAACCCAATTTCGGACCATCAGCGCTTGCTATTGCTACTGTAATAGCCTCTCTTGGCATATTTTTCTGGACCAATATTTCGGCTCAAGAAAAATACGGCGCGGCCCTCATACTGGGGGGTGAACTCAAAGATGCCTTTCCGATATTGGCACAAAGGAACAGCCTCTTGTCTGTCCCGGGAGCAACGGCATCGCCCTTGGATGTCCAAAAAATATCTATGCTGCTAACGGCTTACTCAAGCTCTGAGTGGGAAACCGATATAACTCCTTATATAACCGCGTCCGGCACCCTGGTCAGGCCCGGCATTGTAGCCAACAATCTTCTACCGATGGGAACAAAAATCAAAATTCCGGAACTTTATGGCGATACTGTTTTCGTTGTGGAAGACCGTATGAATTCAAGAAAAGGGGCTTATCAGCTGGACGTATGGCTCCCCTCTTACTGGGAGGCAAAGCAATTCGGAGTCAAAAACGCAGACATTGAAGTCTTAGATTAGTCTATAAAACAAACCCCGCCCATGCCATAAACGGCAGGGGCGGGGTTTTTGTTATGCCCGGGGCGGGACTCGAACCCACAAGCCATTGCTGGCAAGAGATTTTAAGTCTCTCGTGTATACCATTCCACCACCCGGGCACAATGTTTTTCCGCTTAACGCATGGCGCTAAACGATTTACGCCTTGCGATACGCCAATGTTTGAGGCCATGGTGGGATTTGCACCCACGTATAGTGGTTTTGCAGACCACTGCGTTAGCTTCTTCGCCACATGGCCATACGGATTATTCTAACAGATTTAACACTTTTTTCAATGCCTCCTCAATAGAGCCTTGGTGCTTAAAGCCGGCGGCGTATTTGTGCCCTCCTCCGCCAAGAGCTTTTGCGACAGAGCTTACATCAACTTCGCTGGAAGGATCGGCCCTAAGGCTGCCCCTGATTAAGCCCGGACGTTCCTCTGATAAAAAAAGTCCCAGATTTCTTTTGGAAGCCGAAGATATAAAGGTCGGCACATCTTCCAAGTAGAGCTCGTCCGCCTTTCTCCCGGCCAAATCATCAAAAACAATTCCGGAATAAGCCAAACCAGTTCTCTCGTCTATTCTAGTGCCAAATAAAATCTTGCCCATTAATTGGAGTCCGCCCGGATCACACATTGTCCGTAAATTAGACAAAACAATCTCTAATGATGCTCCGCGGGAGATTAGATGCGCCGCCGCCTTCAATGTTGTAGCCGAAGTGGAGGCGTGGGTAAATATGCCGCTGTCGGCAATTATGCCGGCAAGCAGGCAATTGGCCGCATCCGCGTCAAGCGAGAACTCTGACCACTGAAGCCACCAGCAAACTATTTCCGAAGTAGAAGAAAATTCCGGAGCTATAAGTTTTACGTCTCCTCTTTGCGAAGCGTACGGGTGGTGATCAATTGAGATAAAATAGCGAAACTGAATGTTTCCGGGCAAACCGAGGCGCGTAAAATCGCCATAATCAAGGGCCAAAACCGCGTCAAAAAAAATGCCGCCATCCAAAGAGGTGACAATTTCATTTAAGCCCCGGAGAAAAGAAAATTTCTTTGAAGGTTCGGTGGGTAAATACATCGTACATTCCTTGCCGAGGGCTTCTAAAAAAAACTTTGCGGCAAGCAAAGAACCCACGGCATCAGCATCCGGATTTTCGTGGGAAACAAGCAAAACGCTATAAGTGTCCTCAAAAATCCGATTGATCTTGCTGAATTGTTCCGAAAGCTTCGGGGACATGGTTTTAGCCTGAACGATACCCAATTTTTCCCAATAACTCCTCTATGCGCGCCGCTTCCCGGGATTGTTTTTCTTTGACAAAAACTATTTTGGGAACGAAACGCATGGATAATTTTTTATTTATAAGGCCTTGGAGGTATCCGGATTTTTTTGTAAGTAAATTCAATATGTGCTCGGCGCGGTGCTCTGGCAAAACACTTACATAAACCTTGCTTTGCGTCGTATCCGATGAGGTCTCTACTCTTGTGATGGTTACCAGGACTCCCATGCCAAACTCCATTTCTCGTACAAGTATTTTGCCGAGCTCTTCCCGCATCAAACGATTTAACTTTTGTATGCGCCTTGTCATAGGCCAATCTTTTGAGTTTCTTGGACATAGAAAGTCAACACATCGCCTTCCATGATTTTTCCATTGCCATCATAAAGTATACCCGCCTCTTCTCCTTTTTTAACGTCATCAACATCCTTTTTATTTTTTTGTAAATTAATGATCTTGCCTTTGGCCACAATCTCTTGGCCGCGCACAACCTCAATTGCGGCTCCTTTTTTAACTTCTCCTTCTATGATTTTACCGCCGACAATCTGTCTGTTTTTTTCGGTCATAAATACGATTAAAACCTTCATTTTGCCCAAATCCTTGCGTACCGTCACCGGAGCTAGTCTGCGCTGCATAAATCTGCGCACTTCCTGAATAAGTTCATAGATTACATCAAACGTTCTTATCTTGATGCCGTAGCGATCCGCGAGGCTTAGAGAATGCGCCGAAACCTTAGTTCTAAAACCGACAATAATTGCATCTGCCGATTTGGCAAGCTGAATGTCGCTATCGGTGATGTCCCCCGCCCCGCTATCAATGATCCTCAACGCAATTTCTTCCTGCGGAATGTCGTATAGGGCCGCCTCTATGGCTTCGGCCGAACCGAGCACGTCAACTTTCAAAATAACATTTATAATTTTTTTACCCGCCTCCACTACATGCGCCGCATCGTGTCGTTTGCGTCCCGCCTTAAGCGCAAAGGCGGCGGCTGATCCGATGTCCCCAAGGACCTTGAACTTTTCGCCGACGCCCGGAATCCGATCCCACCCCACAACAATTGCCGGCATTGACGGCAAAGCTTCTTTAATAGACTCTCCCTGAAAATTTTCAAGTATGCGCACCTTACCCGTCGCCGACTCTGTGGCTATTATATTATGGGGTATTAATTTGCCCTCTAAAACCAGAAGGGTCGCGGTGGGGCCGCGCCTGGAATCTAAATAAGACTCTATCACCACTCCTTCGGCCGGTTTATCCCGACGCGCTTTCAATTCGGATATTTCCGCAACGAGAATGATTACGTCCAATAATTCTTCTATGCCTTTAGTTTCTTTCGCGGAAATGCTGACGGACGGTATCTTACCGCCCAGAGACTCCACGAGTATGTCTCTTTTGATTAGTTCCCTTTTTACTTTTTCCGGGTCCGCCGCGGGTTTGTCAATTTTATTAATGGCAACAATTATGGGAATGTCCGCTTTTTTGGCGTGCAAAATGGCCTCCTCGGTTTGCTCTTTAACTCCTTCCTCGGCGGAAACAACCAAAACCGCCACATCCGCGACCTTCGCTCCCCTTGACCTTATGGCCGAAAAAGCTTCATGGCCCGGAGTGTCAATAAACGTTATTTTTTTGCCCTGATGCTCAGCCTCGTATGCCCCGACGTGCTGAGTTATTCCTCCGGATTCTCTGGATGTAATCTTAAAATCTTTCCTGATGGCTTCTAAAAGAGAACTTTTCCCGTGATCAACATGGCCCAAAACAACCACCACGGGAGGCCTGGGTTGTAAATTATCGTTTTTTGGTTGTTCAGATTTTTTAGTCATAAATAAACGCTGCGCTAAAGAGATGCGAAACCCCCGTCTGGCGAAAGCTCTACGCAAAACCACGCAGAAGTTTTTACCTCGGTTGCGCGATTACTGGGCGGTGGCTCTGGCTATTGCTTCTTTTTCCTCTTCCGAGAGCTGATATTTGGACTTTCCTGCCGCCACGGGTTTAGCATAGACCCTATTTTCTGCCCTGCTATACAAACTTGTCACAACAAATCCGTTATCGTTGGCGTCCAAAAGAGCTATTGAAAAACTCTGATCCCCTCCAACGTCTTTAAAGGGATTAAACCTGACCACGCCGAATTTTTGGAAAAACGCGAGGCTTTTTTTCTGCAAGACTTCAAGTTTCCGGCCAAGATCATCCAGTCTTCCTTCCAGTTTTTTAAGGTAATCCAGGACTTCTTGAATGTTTTCCGGCCCCTTTTTTGATTTTTTGAATAGATTTAACATTGGGGAATTGTACTCTTTTGTGGCGTCATCGGGGCCATATTATTATTTTACCCGAAACGAGACAAATGAAACAGCGTGAGGCCAGATAGGCGCCATACGCCTATTAAAAAATGCGCGCTGCGGCGCATTTTAAAAATATACAGCAATATATTTCTTAGCGGCGATCTTTTTTCCAGGCAACAATTCCATAAAGAATCGGCAAAGTGCCAATAGCGGTAAGACCGTTACCCAGGATAATGGCGACATTGTCAACCAGTACGCCAAATATGGTCAGGGCTGATAAACCGACAAACAGCGAGCTAAAAGCGGTTAAGGAAAGGCCCGTTGGGTCTCGGGTTTTGAAAAGTTTAGCGTTCTGAATGGGATAGAAGGCGAAAATGCCGCCAAATCCGATCCAGCCGGAAACAATCGGAGCGATGTCTTTTGCCAACAAATTCACTATCAGCAGCGCGGAAAAACCAACGACCAGAATGGATAGGCCCGCCGCGCGTTCTTTTCCGGAAAGCGACTGGGACCAAAACCATATAGCGGCAAGGATGGCTATCGCAAAAATCAGATTGCTGATATTCATCGCGTAATATATCGGCGTATCAAGGCGTATCCCAAGAGCAATATATCCGGCAACGCCTACCATAAGTGTGGCGAACGCCAGAAACGAAAGACCAATGACTTTGCGGTCAACGAAAAGTCTCCAGTTTTGAATGGGATAAAAAGCCCCTATGCCTATGGCTCCTGCAAGCTGCATAACTTCCGAGAGCGACCAATCCATTTACGTGCCTCCTGTTGCTAATGTGCTGCATCTAACGTATCACATTGATGAAAACACCGTCAAGGTTCTGACGTGTATTT
>CAYJUL010000045.1:0-6131 GCA_964373345.1 uncultured Candidatus Saccharibacteria bacterium | reverse complement strand
TCCTCGGGACCTGCCCCGTTAGAGATCCGATGCGCCAGCGCAGCGGCTACGCCCAAGGGCGTCTTATCTCTAACGGGGTGAACCACCGGAGAGCCGTATTGTCTGAAAATGAGAAACGGGGCGATGGTGAGCGAGAAGGGAGAGTGCGGCGTCACCAACTTAAATTATGGAAGTCCGACTTCCTTAATTTTGGAGGAAGTCGGACTTCCCGGGCAAGCGGCGACGAGTACGGTAATCGGTAACTAGTAACTAGTAACTGGTAATTAAATTATGGATGAATTCGAGAATTATAGGAAAGAGGACGGAAGTATAGATTGGGGAAAGAAAGCCATCGATGAGTTTAACATTTCGCTGGAAAAACCGGAAAGAAAAATTGTTGAACTCGAGGATCTGCATATATTCAAACTAGCCGATGAACCGTCTGATTATGTCTGGGAAATCGTGCATAAAGGGAGTTGCTAACTGCGGAGGAATACGGGTATATTAGAGAGAGATTGGAGAAGCTCCCCAGGGAGCTAAACGCGATGATTAAAAATATAAAATTTCAGCAAATCAGTGACTGGTTACTAGCAACCAGTTACCGGCAACTAATAACAAAAATATGGAACGAACAATTACCAATCGTTTAGAAAAAGTCGCCAAAATCGTACTCTACATTCTCGCAGGGCTTCTGCCCCTCTGGTTCGTGCCCTGGCCGATGGATGTCGGGTTTGGCAGGGAGATCACCTTTGGAGTCCTCATTATAGTTGCCGCAATTTTGTGGCTTTTATCCGTCCTGAAGCAGGGTGAATTCCAATACCAGCGCTCGCCGGTACTTTTTGCGGGTGCAGGACTTTTTATAGTTTTTTCTTTGAGCACCATATTTTCCAAAGCGCCTTTTGTCTCGGCGATTTTTGCCGATCCTTCGGGCGAGCGGTTATCCACAATGGTTTTGGGGTTGCTGTTGATGGCGCTTGCAGGAGGTGTGTTAAAATCGCGGGACGAGGCGGGAGGAGTCGTTGCCGTTATGATTTTTGCCGGAGCGGTTGCCGGAATTTTGAGCCTCTTGCAGATTTTTGGCTGGTCGCCGTATCAATTACCGGTAATCAGTAGCTGGCTGCCATTTCTTGGGGGAACCGATTTTAACGCAATCGGCACCATAAATGCTCTGGCGATTTTTTATGCAGCGCTTCTTTCGGTTTGCGCGGGATTGCTTTTAGTAACCGGCAACTGGTCGCCGGTTATGAGGATAGCGCTTCTCGTTTCGTCCCTGATTTTTCTTGTCAACCTTATCGTCATTAACTTCCAAGCTTCGTGGATTGTGCTCTTGGGCTCAAGCGTAATTCTTTTCGGACTTCTTTTCAGAAATGTACGCGTCCCGTCAGCGCGCAATAAAGATCAGTTCGGCTGGAAGTATTGGGCGGTGCTTGTAGTCCTTATATTTTCCGTGGTTATGATTATGGTGCGCACTCCGGTTGTCAAAGGGGTGAATTTGCCTGCGGAAGTTTCGCCGTCCCTAAGCGCTACGTTAAGAGTAGCGTTCTCGGTGTTCAAGGAAGGGCCGAAATCGGTTCTTCTTGGCTCGGGTCCGGGAACATTTGGACTTGACTGGGCGCGCTACAAAGATCCTTCCATCAATCAGACAATTTTTTGGGGGGTGCGGTTTGGCCAGGGGTCTTCGTGGCTTGCCACGCTTATCCCCTCTGCGGGCATATTGGGATTTCTTGCTTTTCTCCTTTTTCTTGGAGTTTCGCTCATTACTTTCCTAAAAAAGCTTCTGTCATCCCTTGATGGGGAAACGGCTTTGCCCATAAGCATACTTCTTGGGTTTACGGCTCTTGGCATTGCAGCACTCTTTTACCCGGCCAATTTCTCGCTCGTTTTGCTTTTATTCCTTTTCGCGGGGCTATTGACTCTGCTTTTTGGTATCGGACAATCAGATGAGGAAGGCAATAAACTTATATCCTGGGACGTGAATTTGCGTCTCATCCGATTGGAGGCCCCGACGGCAGTATTTATTTCATCTCTTGTCATTGTCTTTTTTATCGCTATGGGGATTGCCGGACTTTATCTTGCGGCAGGAAGGGTGCGCGCGGCTCTTGCCGCGCAATCCGGAATTTTGGCGCTTAACCGCGGCGCCTTGGACGAGTCGGTGGAGCGGTTTCTTGGCGCGGTTGAATTTGAAAATAGAAATCCCCGCTACCACCAGATGCTGGTTCAGGCCAGGACCGAGAAGATACGGAGCTTGATACAGCGCGCAGCAGCGGGCGAGAACGTACAGGCCGAATTTCAGAATACGGTAACTCTTGCCATACAAAATAGTCAGGTCGCCATTGAGCTTGACCGGGAGGAATCAGCGCTTTGGCGAACTCAAGGGGCGTTGTATGAGCTGGTGATTCCTTTCATAAACGGCGCGGAGCGCTTTGCCGTGTCCAGCTACCAGAAGGCGGCGGAATTTGATCCTCTGAATCCGGCTATTTACGTTGATTGGGGACGCGCGGCTCTTGCTTTTGCGGATAGAGTTCAGTTTTTGGGCAGGCAGGCAGGGGGCCAAAATTTTGAACAATTTAACCAGATGCGCTCTGCCGCTCTGGAGGAAGCGGAGAAAGCGTTGAAAAAGTCAGTAGAAGTGAAGCCCGATTACGCTCCGGCGCATTTCCTTTTGACGCAAACCGCATTGCGTCTTGGCAATACGGCTTCGGCCATTCAGAGTGCTGAAAATGCTAAACTCTCAGCGCCTTTGGACATCGGGATTGCGTTTCAGCTGGGATTGCTTTACTACCAGCAAAATGATTTGTCGCGAGCCGAAGCAGAGTTTTTGCGGGCGGCTGCTCTTAACCCTAATTATTCAAACGCCCGCTATTTTCTGGGCTTGATTTATGACCGTCGGGGACGTGACGAGGAAGCCATTGAGGAATTTGAGAAAGTCCTTTCATTTAATCCGGACAATGAAGAGGTGCAGAAAATTTTATCGAACTTACGGAAAGGCAAGAGTGCTTTGGCGGGTATTTCTCCTCCGGGCGAGGCGCCGGAGAAACGGAAAGAAACTCCGGTGAGAGAGAAAAGATAGTATGAAACTGGATTTTTTGAATCACGAAATTTCCAGTATTCACTCCGCGGCTCTCATTTTAGGAGCCGCGGGGCTTTTAAGCCGGGTATTGGGGGTTTTTCGCGACCGGCTGCTTGCCGGAAGTTTTGGCGCGGGGCGGGAGCTTGATGCCTATTATGCCGCGTTTCAGATTCCTGACTTTATGTCGACACTCTTTTTGCTGGGGGCGGGGACCGCGGCGATACTCCCGATGTTTCAGGAGGATCTTTTAAAAGACAAAGAAGAGGCGCGCCGGCTCATCTCTCACCTTTCTTTACTCTTCATTTTTGGTTCGGCAGCGCTGGCATTTGTCGCTTTTTTTTTAGCGCCCTACCTCATGCGCGTTGTCGCTCCTGGGTTTTCCGATAGCGAGCGCGCTTTGGCGGCCCTTCTTACGAGAATTATGCTGCTTTCGCCAATTTTTTTGGGGCTTTCCAATATATTTTCGTCGGTAGTGCAATCCTTTCAGCGATTTTTATCCTACGCGCTCGCTCCGGTGCTATATAACGCGGGAATAATTGCCGGCATTGTGATACTTGTTCCACTTATGGGCACGGCGGGCTTGGCAGCCGGAGTGGCGCTGGGGGCGCTGCTTCATTTCTTGACGCAGTTTCAAGCAATCGCCCGGCTTGGATTTACTCCGCGATTTTCCCCGCATTTCAAAGATTTTTTGGAGTCTTGGGGGAGCACTCTTTTTTCCGGAAAGGTTAAGCGGGTAGCCGCGCTCTCTTTCCCCAGGGTGTTGAGCGTATCAATAAGCCAAATTACGCTTCTTATCCTTATTGCCATTGGGTCTACTCTTGCGGAAGGCAGCATCTCGGTCTTACAGCTTGCGCGGAACCTTTTTTATGTGCCCATAGGGATTTTTGGCGTAAGTTATGCCGTAGCACTTTTCCCAAGGCTTTCCACGGCTTATATTACGAAGGATGCGCGAGAATTTTACCACGAACTTTTTCTGGGGATACGCACCATACTTTTTTGGTTGGCGCCGAGCCTCGTGCTTTTTATTGTGCTTCGGGCGCATATCGTGCGTGTGGCTTTGGGCGCGGGCCTTTTTTCTTGGGAGGACACAAGGTTATCCGCGGCGGTTTTGGCGGCCTTTTCCATCGCCATGTTTGCCGAGGGAGTATCCTCGCTTCTTATCAAAGGATATTATGCGCTTGAGAATACATGGCTGCCTTTGGTAATTAACCTAGGCGCTTCGGCTGTGTCTCTGGGGCTTGCCCTTTTTTTTGTTTTTGTCTTGGCAGGACATTCAGAGCTTGGCGCCATACTTACGGCTTTTTTCAGAATATCCGATCTTCCGCACACGGAAATTTTGGGACTGGCGCTCGGGTTTTCCATGGGATTGCTCTTAAATGTATTTTTTCTTTACAAAGCGCTTCTGCGTCTGGCCTTAAGGGTTTTTCAAAGAGGCGAGAGTTTTCCGATTGGGGCGGCGGGTAAAATTGTGTTTTCTTCATTTCTTGCCGGCGCTGCCGCCTACGGTGTTCGCATGAGTTTTTCCGAAACACTTCCGCTCATTACTTTTATGCAGGTATTGGGGCAGGGCGTTATGGCCGGGGCAGCCGGTTTTATGATATATTTCGGAGCGCTTTTTCTCCTGAAAAACGAAGAAATTTATTCAGTTTGGAATTCATTGCGGCGGAGATTGTTCCGCGTGGGAGTTTTGCCAAAATACTGGGATGGAGACATAAATTTGCCGCATCAACCCTGAGCCGCCAGTAATTTATAGAAGGTAAAATTAAGGAAGTCGGACTTCCTTAATTTTTAAAGATGCGGTAAGATAAACTGGCATGGAAAGGCCCAAGTTTGTTACCGACGAAGTATATCACCTGTATAATCGCGGCACAGAAAAGCGGCGTGTTTTTATTGATAAAAAGGATCATTGGAGATTTATTCACGACATGTTTGAGTTTAATGATATAGAACCAGCAATTAATCTTACATATCGTTTTTCCAACCCCGCGAATAAACCGACCCCCACTTTTAGTAAACCAAGAAAGTTGTTAATTGAAATCTTAAGTTTTTGCTTGATGCCTAATCATTATCATTTTCTAGTGCGTCAAAAACGAGATAAAGGTGTTACGGAATTTATGAGAAAATTAGGGACCGGCTATACAAATTATTTCAATCAAAAATATCAGAGAGTAGGAGCGTTATTCCAAGGAAAGTTCAAGGCAATACACGTAGATAAACAAGCACATTTACTATATCTTCCGCACTATATTCACCTAAATCCTCTGGACCTTTATATGCCGGAATGGAGAAGTAAAAAAATTAGGAATGTTAATAAGGCGCTTCAGTTTTTAGAAACTTACCGATGGAGCAGCTATTTGGACTTCATAAATAAACAAAACATCCCGTCCGTAACCCAACGGGACTTTCTGTACCAAATCTATGGAAGTCCGACCTCCTTAAATTATAAAAGGGAGATAAAAGAATGGCTTGGCAGTTTTAACTTGGAAGGCATTAGCGATATAACCCTAGAGAATTCTAAGGAAGTCGGACTTCCTTAATTTTATGGAAACCATAAGAAATTTTGTGATAATCGCGCATGTGGATCATGGAAAATCGACCCTCGCGGATCGGCTGCTTGAAACTACCGGAACTGTGGAGAAACGAAAGATGAGAGAGCAATTTTTGGACATGCATCCGCTGGAACGGGAAAAAGGAATTACTATAAAAATGGCTCCGGTAAGGATGAAGTGGCAGGGATATATTTTGAATTTGATAGACACGCCAGGACACGTAGATTTTTCTTATGAAGTTTCGAGGGCACTTGCGGCGGTTGAGGGGGCAATCTTACTTGTAGATGCGACTCAAGGAGTACAGGCGCAGACTCTAGCCAATTTACAACTTGCCCAAAAAGAAAAACTGGTTATAATCCCGGCGGTAAACAAAATTGATCTTCCGTCGGCGGATATTAAAAAAACCGAAGGTGAGATTGTCTCACTTCTCGGAGTTTCACCGGAAGATATTTTTAAAATTTCGGGGAAAACCGGAAAAGGAGTGGAAGATTTGTTGCGGGCGGTAGTGGAGAAAATTCCCGCGCCCGGCCGAA
>CAYJUL010000044.1:0-6196 GCA_964373345.1 uncultured Candidatus Saccharibacteria bacterium | reverse complement strand
GCATTCTGCTCGCTATATCTCCGTGCCCGATATATCGAGCATTCTGCTCGCTATAAGCATTCACAAGTATGGCGGATATAGAGCTTTTAAAAAAACTGCGGCGGGAAACGGGCGTTTCTTTTGCCGAATGTAAAAAAGCATTGGAAGAAGCTGGCGGGAATCTGGACGCGGCAAAAGAGATTCTGAAGAAAAGGGGTCAAAAAATTGCCGCAATAAAATCTATGAGGGAAACCGGCGAAGGGCTTATCGCAACATATCTTCATCCCAACAAAAGGGTAGGGGTTATCCTGGATTTAAAATGCGAATCGGACTTTGTTGCCAAATCCCCAGAGTTCACCGAGCTAGCCCACGAGTTAGCGCTGCAAATAGCGGCCATGAATCCTTTATACGTTAAACCGGAAGAAATACCGGCAGAGTTTTTGTACGTATAACGAAAAATATATGAAGACCAGCTTAAGGATGCCGGAAAGACCCGGAAAATTATAAACGACATAGTGGAGGGCAAGTTAGATAAATATAGAAAGGAAGTTTCGTTGCTCTCGCAAGCATGGATTAAAGACGAGAATAAAACTATTCAGGAATTGATTAACGAACGCATAGCAAAAACAGGGGAGAATATCACGGTTAAACGATTTGCCCGATACGAGGTCTAAAAACAAGATTTATGATACGGTTAATTGCGTTTTTAATTTGGATTACCAGCCTTGCGGGTATGGGATTTATAATATGGCGCAGAAGGCTTGAGGCGACGGGCGCCGCCAGTCAAACCCCGCGAACAAAACCGGTCAACGCTGTTTTTGGCATTCTGCCCAGTTTTAGTGTCCCCGCCGAAATACCCTTCATGAAATTTTTAGAAAAATTTCTTTTAAAATTGCGCGTCTTTATTTTGAAAACCGAAAATAAAATAACCTTTTTACTTGAAATGATCCGCCGCAGGTCTTCTTCGGTCAAAAATAACAACGCCGGCGCGGCCAAGTCCGAATCTAAACTTAAGGCACGGGACGATTATTGGGATAAGCTGAAAACGCGATCTGGCCAAAAGCAGTAATCGCCATGCTTTGTTTTACGCCAGCCCCGTTAGAAATGCCGACGTAGCTTCCTCCTTCGCTCAAGTTGCATTTGAGCTTCGGACGGACGAGCAGCGATATTACAAGCAATGCTTGCCCTTCGAAGCTCCGATGATAATCGGAGCGTAGTAGGGCCGGAGTAACTCAGTGGCAGAGTAACTGTTTTGTAAACAGTAAGTCGTGGGTTCGAGTCCCGCCTCCGGCTGAAGTAAAATAAGAAAGTTGACAAAACGTTCTTTTGAAGGAGGTGCGATGCCGCATTACTATATAATAGTGCGTTACCGTTCCGAAGTTAGCCGCACGAGAGCCATAAAAGACCTTAGAGCCGCGGGAATAATAGTTAGCAGGCCTAAAACCAAAGCCACTCTGGCTTTGTTTAAACAACGAAGATTTCTACGGATCAGATTTAAGGGCCCGGCCGACACATTGAAGCCCGTTCTGGATCAACTGCATTTTGTTATGGTAGTCGGTCCGGATTTTAACAACGGCAAATCGCACAGATAAAGCGCTCCGCCGGACGGGGAGCGCTTTTAAGATATAAAACGTTTGAGCGTTGTTGACAATTCAATAGTGCCGCGTTGAGTTCGTTGAAGTATTATCACTCTTGACAGCGGAGTGATACTTTTATAAAATAACTCCGTATGCTCACCCAGAGACAAAAATTTATATTGGATGGAATAATTAACCAGTATACAAACTCGGCAGAACCCGTAAGCTCTCAGGCTCTTGAGGAAAGATACGATTTTGGCATAGCCTCAGCAATGATTAGAAGGGAAATGCAAAGATTGAGCGAATTGGGTTATGTTTGCCAACCGCATACTTCTGCCGGCCGCGTACCCACCGATAAGGGGTACAGATTTTTTGTTGATGAATTGTTAAAAACCTATTCTTTTGACGACGGGCCAAAAGATACTTTTGAGTTGAACGAGAAGCAAGACGAGATAAAAATTATTCAAGCCATGACCAAAGCCTTATCAAGGGCCTCGTCGGCGTTTACCCTAAGTTATTTCGCCAAAGCAAAACTGCTCTGGAAAGACGGCTGGGAAACAATATTGCGGGAGCCTGAGTTTAAAGAGGGCGAACGAGTAACCGAATTTATAGATTTAATCGCCTCTGCGGAAAGTTTTCTGGATGATTTTACGCCGCGCGACAAAATAGATATTTATATAGGCGCGGAAAATCCTTTTGGAGAGGCTAAAGATTTTAGCGCGCTTATCGCTCCGTGTCGTTTTCGGAAAGGCGCGGAAAACGGACTTTTAATACTTTTGGGTCCCAAAAGAATGGGTTATAAGAGAAATATTAGTTTATTGAATTACGCGGCTAACTTATTGAAAGATATTTAAATTATGGAAACCGAGGCAAACGCAAAGAAAGACTTGTCGGAGGAAACCTTGGCAGAATGTCAAAAACAAAAGGACGAGTATTTAAAAGGATGGCAGAGGGAAAGAGCCGACTTTTTGAATTATAAGAAAGGCGAGATAGAAAGAATTTCAGTCGTTTTGGAATACAATAAAAAAGAGCTAATATTAAGCTTACTGCCGGTTTTGGATAGTTTTGATTTTGCTGAAAAATCCCTTCCCGAGGACTTAAAACAAGTGGAGCCGACGCAGGGATTTCTTAGAGCGATTCAGAAGTTAAAAGATTTTTTAAAAGCTCAAGGAGTGGAAGTAGTAAAATCAGAAGGGGAAATATTTGACCCTAGTTTGCATGAGGTGGTGGAAGAGATAGAAAAAGAAGGGTTAAGCCCCGGAACAATACTGGAAGAGACGCAAAGAGGATATGCGATGCTGGGCAAATTATTGCGCCCTGCGAAAGTAAAAGTGGTAAAATAATCTTTATACACCATGTCAAAAATCATAGGCATTGATCTTGGTACTACTTTCTCGGCTATGGCAGTCGTAGAAGGGGGTGAACCAAAAATAATAGAAAATAAGGAAGGCGCGAGAACAACGCCGTCGGTAATTGCCATTACAAAAAACGGCGAACGATTGGCCGGTATCTTGGCTCGGCGGCAGCAGATTACTAACGCCCAAAATACCATTTTTTCAGTAAAACGCCTTATCGGGCGCAGATTTCAGGATGCCGAAGTTCAAAAAGATAAAAAACTTTTGCCTTATGAGGTTCGGGAGGCCGGTGATGGCGGCGTTGAGGTTAAAATGGGCGAAAAATGGTATAAGCCTCCGGAAATCTCCGCTATGATTCTTCAAAAATTAAAACAGGATGCCGAAGAACGTCTTGGCGAAAAAATCAAAGACGCCATAATCACTTGCCCCGCCTATTTTGACGATTCGCAAAGAAAGGCAACTAAAATAGCGGGCGAGATAGCCGGACTCAACGTAAAAAGGGTTATTAATGAGCCCACGGCCGCCGCCCTGGCATACGGTCTTACAAAAAAGAAAGATGAAAAAATTGTGGTTTATGATTTTGGAGGAGGCACTTTTGATATATCAATCTTGGAAGTGGGAGCGGATACGGTGGAAGTAAAAGCAACCGGCGGAGATACGCATCTGGGCGGAGACGATTTGGATCAAACGATAATGAATTGGCTTGTAGGGGAGTTTAAAAAGGATCAGGGCATAGATTTGTCACGCGATCAGCTGGCCCTTCAAAGACTAAAGGAGGCCGCCGAAAGAGCAAAAATAGAATTGTCTACTTCCGTGGAAACGGACGTTAACCTGCCGTTTATAACTTCGGATGCGGAAGGCCCAAAACATCTTTACTATAAACTTTCACGAGCCAAGCTTGAAGAATTGGTTTCCAATTACATAGATAAATCCATCGCGCTTGTAAAAGACACTTTAAAAGAGGCCGGGCTTGGCCCGTCCGACATGAATGAGATTCTTTTGGTCGGAGGACAAACAAGAATGCCAAGAATTCAGGAAGAACTGCGCAAATTATTCGGTAAAGAACCGAATAAGTCCATCAATCCTGATGAGGTGGTGGCCCTTGGAGCGGCCATAGAGGGTGGAATTTTGCAGGGTGAAGTCAGGGACGTTTTGTTGCTTGACGTAACGCCCCTTTCTTTGGGCATAGAGACCTTGGGGGGCATCAACACCGTTCTGATTACAAAAAATACAACCGTGCCGACGGCAAAAACACAGATTTTTTCCACTGCGTCGGATAATCAGACTTCCGTGGAAATACACGTTTTGCAGGGTGAACGGCCCATGGCTAAAGACAATAAAACTTTGGGAAGATTTATTTTGGACGGCATTCCTACCGCACCCAGAGGCCTGCCGCAAATTGAAGTAAGTTTTGACATAGATGCTAACGGAATTTTAAGTGTTTCGGCAAAAGACAAGGCTACCGGCAAATCGCAATCAATAAGAATAGAGGGCTCAACCGGAATGTCCAAAGAAGAAATTGATCGAATGAAAAAAGAGGCGGAAATTCATATGCAGGAAGATCAGAAAAAAAGAGATCTTATTGAGATAAAAAACACGGCTGACGCCTTAATTTATACGTCCGAAAAAAGTATAGCCGATGCGGGAGATAAAATATCCCAAGACATAAAAAAGGAGGTGGAAGAAAAAATAGCCTCTTTAAAAAAGATCAGAGAAGGGGAAAACGCTGATGAAATTAAAAACGCATCAGAGGAACTATCCGCCGAGATACAAAAAATCGGGGCAGATCTTTATAAGACGGCTGGGAATGATAAAAAGGACGCGGGGGAAGAGCCGTCAAAACCCGAAGATGGTTCAACAGACTCACCACAAGAGGGAGAATACAAAGAGAAATAACACGATGCCAATATTCAATATACTATTAGTATTGTGATTTATGAAAGACTATTACAATATCCTCGGCATTAATCGCGCCGCCACAGAGGAAGAAATTAAAAAAGCCTATCATAGGCTAGCTCACAAATATCACCCCGATAAGGGAGGAAATGAACAGAAATTCAAAGAGATTAACGAGGCCTATCAGGTGCTTTCCAATAAAGATAGGCGATCTCAATATGATAGGTTCGGCCGTGTTTTTGACGGCGGAGCGGCGGGACAAGACGGTTTTAGCTGGGGACCGGCCCCGGGTTGGGACGGAGAGAATTTTAATTTTGCCGATTTGGGAGAAATATTTGAAGATTTTTTCGGATTTGGCAGAACGGAAAAACGCGCCGGCGTAAAACGGGGGAACGATATAGAAATTGAGCTTACGATGCCCTTGGAAGCAGTGCTTAAAAATCAGGAAAAAACGGTTAACGTCTATAAACATAAAACTTGCTTGCGCTGTCAGGGAGCCGGAGCCGAACCCGATACGAAGGTTAAAGAATGTTTTTCTTGCCGCGGAACGGGAGAGGTACAACAAATCCAAAAAATGTTTTTTGGTTCTTTTACCAGGCTCACGATTTGTCCTGAATGTAAAGGAGAGGGGAGAAAGCCGGAAAAACCCTGCAATGTCTGTATGGGAGATGGCAGAACGAAAGGCAACGAGGAAATTAAAATTTATGTTCCGGCCGGAGTGGATACGGGGCAAGAAATCAAAATTGAGGGCGCCGGCGACGCTGGAAAAAGAGGCGGAGAGGCCGGAGATTTGTACCTTCGCGTATCGGTAAAAAAACATCCGGTTTTCAAACGCAAGGGCGATGATTTATACGCCTCCATATCCGTTTCTTTTTCGCAGGCCGCGTTGGGAGACGAGGTAGAAATACAAACTCTGGAGGGCGCTAAATTGCTATTGAGAGTGCCCGAAGGCATGGAGTCCGGAAGAGTTGTACAAATTTCAGGCAAGGGTATTCCACACTTTTCGGGTCATGGACGGGGAAATGTATATATTGAATTTAAGATAAGGACTCCGCAGAAATTAACCAAAAAGCAACGCGAGCTTCTGGGAAGCCTTAAAAAAGAAGGGGTATAAAAACAAAAAGGGCTCATGGAGCAGTTAAATATGATGGGGGAAATTAGTCGCCCCATCTTTCCCCTCCTTCAGAGGGGAAAAAAATCCCGGGGTTCATTATATAACCTCCCCAAGGATGGAACCCGCGAAATGAACCTTATATATATTTATTTATTTTTTTAAAGAAAGTTCATTTCGCCCCGCTAGCTCAATTGGTAGAGCAGCGGCCTTTTAAGCCGTTGGTTACAGGTTCGAGTCCTGTGCGGGGCACCAGAATTTGACTTTCGGAAATTTGG
>CAYJUL010000043.1:0-6230 GCA_964373345.1 uncultured Candidatus Saccharibacteria bacterium | reverse complement strand
CTTGTCAAATGGCTGCGGGAGAAGGATTCGAACCTCCGTCCTGGGATCCAAAGTCCCCTGTCCTACCGCTAGACGATCCCGCAGCATCTTCATGGGTTGGTAGCGCCAGAGGGATTTGAACCCTCGTTTCGGACTTGAAAGGCCCGCGGCCTAACCATTAGCCGATGGCGCCACCCGCTTAGCCAAACGCACCACCATGTCCTCATGCCAAGAGGCCACAAGGATCACACCGTCCTTGTACGCTTCCTGGCCCAGATCTCTAAGCTCTATGAGGCACCGGAAAGCCATCTGCTCCCAGAAAGCCCTTGAGCAGAACTCCTGTGAAAGACTGCCTTCTCCAATGAGATACTCCAGGGCATACTCTGGATCTAGCTCCAACACGCCAAGAGCTTTATCTAGAGCAAACAAGTACTGCCACCATGGCGCCTTTTTCTGCCTTGCCAGCAGTCTAGCCGTTCCTTCCATTTTATTACCTCCTAATGTTGAATTTAAGGAGCCATTAATCTTACTACCGTATTATAGTATATTATATTAATTTTGTCAATAGCAACTGACGACCTCAAAAAAAATCCGGCTGAAAACCGGGTATTTTAACCAATATGTAATTGCGTCGCATAAAATGCAAGCATTTTATGCGCCAAGAAAGCCCATTATAAGCTCTGCGACAATACTATATAGACTTCATCAACAATTTACGCGCAAGCTCGGGATTTACTCTCCCGTTTGTGCGCGCCATTACCTGTCCTATTAAAAACTGCAGGGCATTGGCTTTCCCGTCTCTATAATCTTGAACGGCTTTGGCGTTTTGCGCGATAATCTCTTTTGTTATTTTTTCTATTTGTGCCTCATCGCTCAATTGCGAAAGCCCTTCTTCTTCCATAATATGGTGGGGGTCCTTACCGGTCGCGAACATTTTAGCTAACATGTTTTTGGCCATTTTGCTTGAAATTTTATCTTCGTAAAGCAGGGCTATAAATTCCGCAAAATTTTCAGGGCTAATGAGAAAATCTTCTGATTCCACGGATTTTTCCTTCAACAAACCGCGCAGGTCGCTCAAAAGATAATTCGCGGCCAGCCTTACTAATTTATCAAAACGGTCTTCCGATACGCTGCCCCCGCCCTCCATTTCTTTAACCCAGTTCTTAAGTTCAGAGGCGGTTCTTTCAAAATAATTACCGAACGTCCGTTCCCTGACCAACACTTCAATTTCTTTATCCGCAAGTTTATATTCCGAAGAGAAACGCTGTCGTTTTTGCTGCGGCAATTCCACTTGAGGCCGGAGTTTCTCCGCCTCCTCCGGTGCCAACTCCAGCGGCGGCAAGTCCGGTTCTGGAAAATACCTGTAATCATGAGCCTCCTCTTTGCTGCGCTGGCTAAAAGTTATTTGTTTCATATCGTGCCAGCCGCGGGTTTCCTGCGTTACTTTTTGGCCCCTGTCCAATAATTTACTTTGCCTCGCAATTTCATACGCGATGGCTTTTTCCACCACTCTGAAAGAATTTAGGTTTTTAATCTCAACCTTGGTACCCAGCTTCTCCGTGGGCGTAAGTGAAATGTTGGCCTCAACGCGCATTTGTCCCCTTTCCATGTTCGCGTCGGAAACCCCAAGATATCGTAAAATTAACTGCAATTCCCCGGCAAAGGCGACAGCCTCTTTCGCCGATGCAATATCCGGTTCTGTGACTAACTCCATTAAAGGGATGCCGGCGCGATTAAAGTCCACCAAAGAATAATCCGCGCCTTCCGGATGAATCAATCTTCCGGTATCTTCTTCCAGATGAATGCGCCTGATTTCAATACGCCGCCCGCTTCCGATTTCTAAATATCCATCTTTGCAAAGAGGTAAGTCGTACTGGGATATTTGATAACCCTTGGGCAGATCGGGATAAAAATAATTTTTCCTGTCAAATTTTGAGCGCTCGGGAATATGACAATTGAGCGCAAGCCCCGTCTTTATGACTTTTTTTACCGCCTCTTCGTTGATTACCGGCAAAGTCCCCGGATGGCCCATACAAATCGGGCAAATATTAACATTCGGATGTTTTTCATCCGAAGCATTCCGGCAGGAACAAAACATCTTGGAGTTGGTCCCAAGCTCAACGTGTATTTCAAGACCAATAGTGGGACGATACTTCATATTTTATGCTATCACACCGACTGACTACCTAAAAATGCCTCCACGGGGAGGGCATTTTCTATTGAACATAAAAGTTTAGGCAATCAAACAAGATATTTTACAAGTTCTTCGGGGCTGGCGACAACCCGATGAATCAATCCGCGACAGCACGGTTCCGCATGAAGCATATCCGGATATTTACCGGTCAAGCACTTTTCATCCAGCGCATAGACAACTTTGCCGAGGGCTGCCGCGGCAAAGAGCTCGCCTATGGTATTTGGACCTAAATATCCGTTTTTGTTAAAAACAAAACAGATATCCGCGACTTTGACTTTGCGAAAAAGGTGGTCGTATACGACGCTTAAAACATTTCTGGCATAAGCTTCGTCCTTCATGCGCTCATGCTCCGACAACTGATAAAAACTTTCCTCTCTCTCCTCAAATTCGGGATGCAAAACCTCAAAATGCATATTATGCTCTCGCGCCAAAGCAACAAGTCTTGCCATAAATTCATCCAGATCCTTTTTAAACCTCTGGCTTGAGCAGAAAACAATGGATTTCATATGATTTTTAACTTTTTAAACCAAGCCCGCCAAATGGGTTCAAGTTTTAATTTCTTAATTTCTTCGGGTAAAAACCAGCCCGATGCCTTGGTTTCTCCCTTGCTCCGCCTAACCCTTCCTCGGACTTGGCACTCAAAAACCCACCAATCGTGGAATTTTCCGCCCTTTATGCATTTATTTGGAACGCGTTTTTTATAAAAAAGGAGCCTGGGTTTCACAACGACAAGGCCCACCTCCTCTTTTACTTCGCGACGCATCCCATCTATGGGCTTTTCGCCGAACTTAACGTGTCCGGCAGGACAGGCCCAACCCAGTGGAAAAAAAGAACGATCTATCAACAGAACCTTGGAACCCTTGCGTAAAACTGCGCCGGCGCTTCTGCCATCGCAACGTCGTAATTTATCAATCATCAGTTTTTTAAGTAAGTAAAAAGCTCTTCGGGGCTCTCAACGATTTTATCAAACAAAATATCGCGACACACTTCATTTTTATCCGGCTCAAGGGCAAATATTAATTTATTTAGCGCAGCCGCAGCGCCTATTTCTAGGGTCGTATTAACGCCTATGTAGCCCTTTTTATTATATACAAAACAGATGTCGGTTTTTAAAATTTTATGCAGATGTCCCCTTACGACTCCAGGCAATCTCGCGCGGTATCTTCGCGAACGCATCCTTTGCTTCTCGGGCATAATGATTGTGTGATCTCTGCTCCATCTAAAATCCGGTGTTAAAACAATGGCCACGCCCATCTCTTCAAGCCGTTTTGCGAACAGATGTATTTCTTTTTTATACCGTTGGGAACCGCAGATAACTACTGATTTCATGAATTTATGATTAAGATTTATTAACTTATGCTATCAGATTAAAAAGCGCTTTGCAAATGAAAAAGGCTCGGGATTCCGAGCCTTACACTTTCTTATTTTTAGTACGCCACCACGGAAGGCCATCTGCCACCTCTACGGTGTAGTCGGCAAAAAGATTGGGATACCTTGCTTTCACCAGCTCGGCTACCTTTCCGAACACATATCGGATTTCTTCTTCTGCCGCCGGATCCGTACGCATCTCAATAACATGGCGTAGGGTCCTTATATTGGCCGACCAGCCAATGGTTGTAGCCAATCCGTCCGGGGCAACTCTTCGCATGGCTGACGTAAGCTTTTTTTTGGCCTCAAAAGTCATTTGGGGATTGTCTAGATCCAAAACGCGAGCCAAAACTCTCTGCAGTTCCTCAAAATACTCTACGGCATTAGACATTATTTCCATTACTTCGTCATTTTCTTTAATGGCAAGCGGCGGCCAAAAAGCAATCTCGGCTAAGCGAACGAAGCGCAAACTCTCCTGTGAAATGGCCACCCCAACCCTGTGACGAACCAGCTCGTGGGTAAAAACTCTGCTAACATCAGCAAAGATAAAATTAATCATCGCATGTTCAAAAATAGAGCCATCGCCCTTCTCTAGGGTATTGCGAAGATAATCCAAATTATGCTTGCGGACTTTGGTAAGATTGGGGTTAAGTTTAACGTCAAAACTACGATAGCAATTACGACCCATCACCTCAATTATCTTCTCTGCGTCCGTTGGAGCATCCGACTTCCACTTGGACACGCCAATATGATCAAGATATCCTTGCAAGCCTTCGGGTATAATCCTCGTCTCGCCTATCAAAAATACTTTAGGCTCTACTAGCCTCATTTTAAATCCTCCTTTCTTTTCCCCATACTGCTCATTTTTAGTTGCAAAAGGGCTCGTTTAAGACAATCTCTTGGAAACAATATGCATGATCTCGCCTGCCACGCTATTCACCGGCCTCTCGCCGTTTATAACATATATGTTCTTAAACTTTTTGACAAGCCGCTTGTAATTTCCCCATACCTCGGCTAGTATTTTCTCTTGTTCAAAAAGACTAATTTGATGACGGGTAACATGGATCCTCTCAATGCATATTTTGGGCGAAACCCGCAGAAAGAAAGTCAAATTCGGCAGTAAAAAATTATCGTTGATTTGAAAAAGCCACCTTTGGTTTTTTATGCCGACGGCTCCGTAGGCAAAGCTTGAAAAGAAATAACGGTCGCAGACAACGATAGCTCCTCGCTCAAGCAGAGGAATTATTTCCTCCTCCAAATGACGAGCTCTATCCGCCGCAAAAAGAAGCTGTAAACACTCTGGCGAAGACTGCCAATCGTGAGACAGCTGGCCGCGGATTAACCCCCCTATCAGACCGGCCGTAGGTTCTTTGGTTAAATAAGCCGCCGTATGGCCAAATCTGTGTTTTTGTTTCGTCTCGTTTAAAAAATCAACCAGCTTGGAAGCCTGCGTGCTCTGCCCCGAACCGTCTAACCCTTCAAAAACTATGAACTTTCCGGGATAAATATTTTTTTGCATGGCTCGAATTGTAATAAAAGCGCGCTACACTAAGCCCGAACTGCCGAAACCTTTTTTGCCGCGCTCGGTATCGTCTAAAACATCCTCCACTATATCCGGTCTTTCTATTTTTTTTATTACCAGTTGGGCTATTTTCTGGTGTTTATTAACCCTATAGGGCTCTTTTCCTATATTCAACAAAACGATTTTCAGTTCTCCTCTATATCCCGAATCCAAAACGCCGGCCAGAGTTGTAATGCCGCCGCCGAGAGCCAAACCGGATTTGTCCCAGACAAATCCGGCATATCCCTCCGGAACTGCCAATTTAATGCCGGTGCCCACCGCCTTTCTTTCAAACGGCGCAATCTCGCATTCTTCATAGGCGAATAAATCCATGCCGGCATCGCTATTGTACGCAAAAAAAGGCAGCTTTGCGTCCGAATTAATTTTTTGAATTTTAAGCTCCATCTTGTTGGGCCTTAGTTTTATGGATGGAAAATTTTATCTCAAAGGCTTCTCCCGCGAAAGCCCCACCAGGGCCTTTCAGGATGCCGAATTTCTTTGCGATAACGTCAGAAAAATTTACTTCTACTTGTTTAATTTCGGCGCCCTGACTTTTAGCCAATTCGTGCACGTATTCCCCGCCGCGCTCTTTGTTGTCATAAGAAGTCGCAAAAAGTATCCGTTTCACTTTTTTGCTTAAAAGCTTTTTGGCGCAATCAATGCATGGCGCTCCCAACATGTAAGCCGTGGCGCCCTCCAAATCTCCAACGCTGTGCAAGATAGCGTTTACTTCAGCGTGCAAAGTTCTTAAACAATGACCCTCAACCATCAGATGGCCCGCCTCGTCGCAATGGGGCTCTCCGGGCAGAGATCCGTTGTACCCCGCGCCGATCAGCCTTTTGTTTTTATCCACCAAAATACAGGCGGTCTTCAATCTGTCGCAAGTGCCTCGGGTGGAATAAAAAAGGACCATTGTGAACCAGAATTCGTCCCAAGTCGGCCTTGTGGCATTTGATGACTCCATAATGTATAGTGCTTATTATTTCTAGCATTTTATCTATGGAAACAAAAGAGGGCCATACCACGGCCGCTCTAAAGAATATCTCCGCTTTTTGAATCTCTAGCGTATGTTCAGCAGTTCCGGGGGTGGGTATCCTACGCTCTTCGAGCTACGGACTACCTCTTCAC